>JAPLBI010000158.1 GCA_026392815.1 Actinomycetota bacterium | reverse complement strand
CTTGCACTCAAGCTTGGTCGCTCACGTCCGCTGATCTCAAACACAATTCGCCTTTTAAATCTTCCGCCAACCGTGCAACGCAAAGTTGCTGCGGGAGTTATCTCAGCGGGCCATGCCCGTGCACTTCTTGGTTTAACTGACGAAGCAGAGATTGAAAAGTTAGCCAACCGAATCGTTGCCGAAGGTTTAAGTGTTCGCGCAACTGAAGAAGCGGTAGCAATTCATTCACCAAAGAAGGGTTCAACCAAGGGCGGTAAAGGCGGAAAGAGTTCTACAACCGGAGAAACCTTGGCTGCCGAAGAGTTGTTAAGTGATTACCTAGATACCCGTGTAAGCGTTCAGGGTGCAAATGGCAAAGGCAAGATTGTTATTGAATATGCCGGACGCGAGGATTTACAGCGAATTGTTGATCTAATTGAGGGCGATAAGTAAATCCAAACCGCTTAAATCAAGAAAGTGCAGTGCCGCGACGCGACATTTCTTGCGTCACGATTCCACCCAAAGCTTTAACGCCTTCGCGGATTCGCTCAGGAGTTGGGTGGCAGTAAGAAAGTCGCATCGACCAAGATCCAAAACCATCTGCATAGAAAGCATTTCCTGGAACATAGGCGACCTTGGCAACGATCGCCTTCGGCATCATCGCTTTAGTGTCGATCTCTGGTGGCAAGTTAACCCAAACATAGAAACCGCCACCTGGTTTAGTCCAAGTAGCCTCAGCAGGAAAATATTGCTCAAGTGATTCAAGCATCGCATCACGGCGCACCTTATATAGCTCGCAGAATGATGCGATCTGATCGCGCCATGGTTGATCAGCAAGGTAGCTAGAGATAGTTAGCTGCGTAAAGTTTGATGGGCAGAGAATTGATGATTCAGATGCAATTACCAATTTATCCTTTAACGATTGCGGAACTAGCGCCCAACCAATACGCAAACCTGAGGCAATTGTCTTTGAGAATGAGCCTAAATAGATAACGTTCTCTGAATCTTCAGCGCGCATCGCATTTGGTGATGGGCGATCAAAGCCAAGAAGCCCGTAAGGGTTATCTTCAACTACAAAGATTCCTTCTTCGCGGCAGATATTTAGAATTTCAGTGCGGCGATCTGCCGGCAGCAATACACCCGTTGGATTTTGGTAATTTGGAATCAAGTATAAGAATTTAATCTTGCGACCAGCAGCGCGTACAGATTTAATCGCTACGCGCAGAGCATCTGGAACAAGGCCGTTCATATCCATCTCAACGTGGACTACAGATGCCTCATATTGTCTAAATGTTCCGAGCGCACCGACATAAGAAGGCGCTTCTACCAAAACAACATCACCTGGATCGATAAAAATTCGTGAAATCAAATCAAGTGCTTGCTGTGAACCCGTTGTAACAACGATGTCATCAGGGTTGGCGCGAATTCCTTCAAGGGCCATAACGTCGCAGATTTGTTCGCGAAGTTTTGGATGTCCTTGGCCGCTGCCGTATTGCAGAGCTTCAGCGCCATTGTTAAGGATTAATTGATTAACAACGCCAGCCATCATCTCCATTGGAAGAGCTGAAAGATTTGGCATTCCACCGGCCAACGAAACAATTTCCGGGCGAGATGCAACAGCGAAGAGTGAGCGAATTTCAGAAGGCAACATTCCGGCAGCGCGAGTTGCAAAACGTTGTTCTAGATTTTGCGGTACACCGGTTTGGTAGCGAACTGATACTTCAGACATACCCAGAAGTCTCCCACATGCCTACTAGCGCTAGCGAATTAATTAAAACTAGCGACGGATTCCTGCACTGCGCAGGTCAGATAACCGCAAAGTTCCTGTTTTAGCATCATCCTCAGCCGAGAGATAAAGGCGTTGAATCGCAATAATAAAAGCCTCAGCCAAAGTATCGCGAAAATCAGGACGGGCAAGGCGAGCGGCATCGCCAGGATTTGTTAGATAACCAAGATCTACACGTACCGCGGGGGCTTGAGTTAGGCGAAGTAGATCCCAAGTTGCCGTAAAAGTATGTTGAAACTCCATGTGCGTCAGGGTTTGAGTGTTTATCAGTATGTAAAGAGATAACCAAGTCTGAGCTATTTTTATTTGAGAAAGTAATGATTTCATTCTCTGTTAAAACATTCTTTGGTCCGCGGGTTAAAAACACACTGGCGCCAAGTGCTAACAAGCGACCTTCTAAACGTTGTGCAATGTCATAAACAATCTCTGCTTCATCGTTGCCAAATGCTGGATCCAAAACAATTACCTTATTTGCAAGTGCAGGACCACGATTACGTTGTTTGGCACTTTCACGCATTTGTGCAGGTGCTCCACCAGAAACAATTTTCGTTAAACGAATCAACGCGATAATTGTTGCTGGACCACATTTACCATCAACTTTTATTCCTACCGATTTTTGAAACTCTTTTACTGCAGATTCAGTGCGCTCACCAAATATTCCATCAACGCGTCCAGCGTTAAAACCCATCTCAGTAAGGTGCGCTTGAAGTGCTGCAACATCTCATTGGAGATGGTTGAAGATTTAAAGAACGATCGCCTAACTTCCAACGAGATTCTTCAAGGGCGCGCTTAGTCTGGTCATTTAATTCACCAGTTACATGTAAACCGCGCTCTTGCTGAAAAGAACGAATCTCATCAGGAGATAGTTCTTTCATATGAGATCTAAACCAACGAGTTGATTAGATGAAGCCTTCGAGCTCTTTTAGAAGCGCTGGCTTTGGCTTTGCACCAATAATTGTCTTTACAACTTCACCGTTTACATAAACGTTGAGCATTGGAATTGATGTAACTCCGTATTTGATCGCGATAGCTGACTCTTCATCGGTATTTAACTTCACGATAGTGAGTTTGTCGCCATGTTCAGTTGCAATCTCATCCAGAATTGGTCCAACTGCGCGGCAAGGACCACACCACTCAGCCCAGAAATCAACAAGAACTGGCTTGCTGCTCTTGAGTACGACCTCATCGAAATTGGCTGCGGTTACTTTTCCTGCGCTCATCTGTGGCTCCTATTTAATCGGTTCTATATCTGCTTTAGATCTTCTTTTAACTGTTAAAAACTACGTTGTTGTAAGAGTACTAGTGGGAGAGGAATTTTTCAGCGTCTAACGCCGCTTGGCATCCCGACCCTGCTGCAGTGATCGCCTGACGATATGTGAAATCGACAAGATCGCCGCAGGCAAAGACGCCCTTAACGTTGGTACGCGTTGAGCGACCTTCTACTGAAACATAACCCTCATCATTTAGCGTTACTTGAGATGTAACAAGTTCGCTGCGCGGAATATGCCCGATAGCAACAAATAACCCTGTGAAATCTCGCTTACTTACTTCACCGGTAACCATGTTGCGAAGTTCTAACGCTTCAACTTTCTCTGCACCGAGTACATCTGTAACTTCGGTATTCCAGAGCATTTCAATCTTTGGATTTGCAAAGGCGCGCTCTGCCATAATTTTTGAGGCGCGAAGTGAATCGCGGCGGTGGATCAAAACAACCTTTGAGGCAAACTTTGTTAAGAAAGTTGCTTCTTCAACGGCAGAGTCTCCGCCACCAACAACGGCAATTGTTTGATCGCGGAAGAAGAAACCATCGCAAGTAGCACACCATGAAACGCCGCGACCAGATAAACGCTTCTCATTCTCTAAACCAATTTCTTTATAGGCAGAACCCATTGCAAGAATTACCGCTTTGGCTTGGACAGTATTTCCAGAACCATCTTTAACAATTTTGATATCGCCGGATAAATCCATTTCAACAACATCATCGGTGATCAACTCTGCACCGAAACGCTTTGCTTGCTTGCGCATGCTGTCCATTAGATCTGGGCCCATTACGCCATCCACAAAGCCAGGAAAATTTTCTACTTCAGTGGTATTCATCAGCGCGCCACCTGCAGTAACTGAACCTTCATAAATAACTGGATTTAATTGCGCGCGCGCTGCATATATAGCAGCGGTATATCCGGCAGGACCAGAACCAAC
>JAPLBI010000188.1 GCA_026392815.1 Actinomycetota bacterium | reverse complement strand
GGCTGAGCTATGGGCCCGCAAGAAAGATCTCTCTTTATTGCAGAAGCGCTAGGTTACTTGAACTTCTTCAAGAGACCAAAACGCGCCTTAGCGCAGGTGGGCAAGACTAGCGTTATTTGCCCGAAATCTCATCTTCCTGGTTCTGTGTAACAGAGACCAGTGCAACGCCTTCATCGAGGTTTACCAAGCGAACACCCATTGAGTCGCGGCCGGTTTGGCGGACTTCTGCAGCTGGTGTGCGCATAACGGTTCCTGCAGATGTGATCGCCAAGATTTCATCGGTATCAGCGAGTACTAGCGCACTAACAAGTGAACCACGGGAATTTTCGTCGATCTTGGCAGCCTTAATTCCGATACCACCGCGGCCTTGTAAACGATATTCATCGAGTGGAGTTTTCTTTCCGTAACCACCATCGGTTGCGGTAAATACAAATGCTGTCGCTGTTTGTGAATCAATGCGCGCCATTGTGAGAAGTTCATCATTGGCACGGAACTTCATTCCGATCACACCGCTTGTTGAGCGACCCATTGGTCGAAGTGATTCGTCATCTGCGGCAAAACGAAGTGACATCGCTTTTTTGGAAACCAATAACAATTCATCGCCTTTGTTAATGAGCGCTGCAGATACAACTTCATCGCCAGGTTTTAGTGAGATTGCAATTAAGCCACCAGTACGAGGTGAGTCATATTCGGTAAGTGGAGTCTTCTTAACTAAACCAGTTTTAGTTGCAAGAACTAGATAAGGGGATGCGGTGTAATCCTTAAATGACAAGACTTGTGCAATTAACTCATCCGGCTTAAAAGCCATCAGGTTTGCAACATGTTGTCCGCGCGCATCGCGACCAGCATCTGGAAGTTCGTGCACTTTGGCGCGATAAACGCGACCCTGGTTGGTAAAGAACAATAACCAGTCGTGTGTGCTGGCAACGAAGAAGTGGTCGACAACATCATCTTGTTTAAGCGCTGCACCTTTTACGCCGCGGCCACCGCGACGTTGTGATTTATAAAGATCTGCGTTGGTACGTTTGGCATAGCCACCACGAGTAATTGTGACGACCGCATCTTGATCTGGAATTAAATCTTCAGCCGAGAAATCACCTTCGCTAGCAACAATTTGGGTGCGGCGTTCGTCGCTATATTTTGCAGTGAGTTCAGTGAGCTCTGAAATGATTATCTGGCGCTGTTTTGCTTCGCTGGCCAAGATCTCATTTAGTTCGACGATATCTGACATAAGTCCGTTGAATTCGTCGTTAATCTTCTGGCGCTCCAACGCTGCAATGCGACGCAGTTGCATATCGAGAATTGCATTTGCTTGCACTTCATCGACATCAAGTAACTTCATCAAACCAGTGCGCGCTTCTTCAGGAGTTGTAGAGGCACGGATTAATGCGATAACGGCGTCAAGGGCATCGAGTGCCTTGAGGTAGCCCTGCAAGATGTGGGCGCGCTTTTCTTTTTCGGCCAGACGATATTTAGTACGGCGGATGATTACTTCTACTTGGTGTTCGATGTAGAACTTGATGAATTCATCTAAACGCAGGGTGCGTGGTACGCCGTCGACAAGTGCCAACATATTTGCGCCGAAGGTATCTTGTAATTGAGTCTGTTTATAAAGGTTATTTAAAATAACTTTAGGAATTGCAGAAGATTGAAGAACAATTACTAGACGTTGGCCAAGACGCTCGTTGCCTTCATCGCGCACATCGGCGATGCCTTTGATTTTGCCATCTTTAACAAGTTCGGCGATCTTAAGGGCTAAGTTATCTGGGTTAACTTGATATGGAAGTTCGGAAACTACAAGACAGGTGCGCTTATTGATTTCTTCAACCTGCACAACTGCGCGCATCGTAATTGAGCCACGGCCTGTGCGGTAAGCCTCTTCGATGCCGGTGCGGCCAACGATTAAAGCTTTGGTTGGGAAATCTGGGCCTTTAACAATCTTTAGAAGTTCAGTTAATAACTCTTCAGGTTTGCGTAGATAACACCTTCGGTAATTTCACGCAGGTTGTGTGGCGGAATATTTGTAGCCATACCAACTGCGATACCAGCAGAACCATTTACAAGCAGGTTTGGAAAACGACTTGGTAGAACATCTGGCTCTTGTGAGCGGCCGTCGTAGTTTGGTGAGAAGTTAACGGTGTCTTCATCGATATCGCGCATCATCTCCATCGCGATAGGAGACAGGCGGGCTTCGGTATAACGCATAGCTGCTGCTGGATCGTTGCCGGGAGAACCGAAGTTTCCGTTGCCATCTACTAATGGATAGCGCAGAGACCAGTGCTGGGCTAAACGAACAACAGTGTCATAGATCGCGGTGTCACCGTGTGGGTGGTAGTTACCCATTACATCACCGACGATACGTGAAGATTTGTAGTAACCCTTATCTGGGCGATAACCAGCGTCGTACATCGCGTAAAGCACGCGGCGGTGAACCGGCTTTAAACCATCACGAACATCAGGCAACGCACGTCCAACAATGACGGACATTGCATAGTCAAGATATGAGCGCGCCATTTCGACTTGAAGGTCAACGGTTTCAATGCGATCGAAATCATCGCCGGGATTAACCATGCCAGTGCGTCCAACGATTAAAGCCTTGGTTGGGAAATCTGGGCCTTTAACAATCTTTAGAAGTTCAGTTAATAACTCTTCAGGTTTGATATCTGGATTTTTAAGAGCGTAGATAACACCTTCGGTAATTTCACGCAGGTTGTGTGGCGGAATATTTGTAGCCATACCAACTGCGATACCAGCAGAACCATTTACAAGCAGGTTTGGAAAACGACTTGGTAGAACATCTGGCTCTTGTGAGCGGCCG
>JAPLBI010000157.1 GCA_026392815.1 Actinomycetota bacterium | reverse complement strand
CGGTACAACACATATTGATTGCCTAAAGGCATTTCAAGATGATCCTGATACAACTGCAATTGTCATGATCGGTGAAATCGGCGGCGATGCTGAAGAGCGCGCTGCAGCATTTATCGCCGAGTATGTAACAAAGCCAGTTGTAAGTTACGTCGCTGGATTTACTGCGCCAGAAGGAAAGACGATGGGCCATGCAGGCGCAATCGTTTCTGGGTCATCTGGAACTGCGCAAGCAAAGAAAGATGCTCTTGAGGCAGCTGGCGTTAAGGTCGGACAAACTCCAAGTGAAACCGCGCGCTTAATGCGCGCCATACTCGGTCGCTAGCGGTCAAATGTTGCAACGTGTCCTAGCGGTCTCGTTTGCACAGGTTTTGCGCAGCGTCTTTGTAATCCTTCTTCCGCTTGCCTTTATATCTCTAATTGCATGGGCGACAGCTGGAAGTGCAACTGGAAATACTTCAGATCCCATGCGCGCTGCGCTCTGGCTCTGGTTAGGTGGGCACCACATTCCATTTAACTTAAGCGGAACAACTTCGGGTTATCTATCTTTCCTACCAATTGGTGCGATGTTGATCCCATTCTTTGCGCTTCGAGTTGGATTCACTAAAGCCCTAAGTAAATTACATGGCGACTTTCATAATATAAACAGCGTTCGAACTATCTTTGCTGGCCAGTACGCCTTGGTCGCAACTCTTCTTTCTCTCTTTAGTCGTTCAACCAACGTTTCACCACAGTGGTATCTAACGCCACAATATTTACCTTTGGGATTGCATACCTAGCGACGTTAACTTGGATCACGAGTTCGAATTTCCCAGGCCGCATCTTTGGCAAGCCGAGTACTAGCAATCTTGCTTGGCTTCTCATTTATTATTCTTGCCATCTTAATCTTTACAAATACCGCGACCTTTAAAAATATCTCAATCGTCTTGCAGCCGGGAATTCTCGGCTCCTTCTTACTATTTGCGCTAAATGCTTTCTATCTTCCCAATGCGGCGCTATCGATACTCGGATACTTCACCGGAACTGGCTTTGCAGTTGGCGCTGGAACTCTGGTCTCACCATTTACACATCGCTTAGGTGAACTACCTGCACTTCCTCTTCTATCAGTGCTTCCAACAACTTCTTCACGGTGGGCGCTAATTGTTGTCGCGCTGGTTGTTGCCGTTGGTGCTGCTCTTGCGATCTGGGCGCAGAGCTCGAGTACGACGACGCTGATTCAAAGTTTCGTGCAGCTCTTGATCGCCACTGCTCTTTTAAGTTATCTAGCTAGCGGTTCGCTCATGACACCCGCGATGAGCGCAGTTGGCTTATCGATCTGGAAGTTCACCCTTTCAATCGCAGTTGAGATTGCTTTAGGAATCGCGCTGGTAGTTCTACTGCCGCAGATAAGAATCCGCACTAAACGATGACTAATCCGCGCATAGTCATACTGGCTTCAGGAAGCGGAAGTATCGCCCAAGCAGTAATCGATGCGCAGCACAGCGGTGATTTAAACGCAGAGATCGCCTGCGTTATCTCCGACCAAGCAAGCGCCAAGGTATTAGATCGCGCAAAGTCAGCAGGCATCCCGAGCAAAGTAATTGCGATGTCAGCAAATCGTATGGATTGGGATCTACAAATTATTTCAGCGCTAACTGATTTACAACCTGACCTCGTTGTTAGTGCGGGCTTTATGCGGATCCTTTCGGCCGATTGTGTATCTAAATTTAAGATCGTAAATAGCCATCCAGCTTTGTTGCCGCTCTTTCCAGGCGCCCACGCAGTTCGAGATGCGCTGGCCGCTGGCGCCACAAAAACTGGGACCACCATCCACTGGGTTGATGCGGGAGTTGATACCGGAGCGATACTCGCTCAGGAAGAAGTTGAAATTGCGCCTAGCGATACTGAAGAGTCGCTGCATGAACGCATTAAGATTGTGGAACGACGTCTCTATGTCGCGACGTTGAAGCAACTACTAGGCAAGCTGGTGGGGTCTCATGACTGATCGCAAAGTGATTCGCCGCGCGCTGGTAAGCGTTTACGATAAAGATCGCCTTCTTGAACTCGGCAAAGTGTTAATAGATGCCAAAATTGAAATCATTTCGACAGGATCTACTGCAAAGACCTTAGCTGAAGCAGGTTACGCAGTAACCGAAATTAGTTCTTACACCTGTTTTCCCGAGATTATGGGTTGTCGGGTAAAAACCCTGCACCCAAAGATTCACTCAGGAATATTGGCCGATCAAAATAATCCCGAACATTTAGCGGCGATCGCAGATTTAGATATCGAACCTTTTGATTTAGTTGTTATCAATCTCTATCCATTCTTGCAGACGATCATGTCTGGCGCCGAATATGCCGAATGCATCGAACAAATTGATATCGGTGGCCCATCTATGTTGCGTGGTGCCGCTAAGAACCATGGCTCTGTTGCAGTTATCTCAAAAGTTTCGCAGTACGACGATTTGTTTGCCGCGATAAAGGCTGGCGGAACAACGCTCGATGAACGTCGCCGTTTTGCTCTAGAAGTTTTCCGCACCACCGCTGAATACGATTTAACAATTGCATCTTGGCTAGGCACACAGATCAGCACTGATATTCCAGATTGGTTTGGCTTGATCTGGAATCGCGAGAGCTCACTTCGTTATGGCGAGAACCCACATCAGAAGGCAGCGATCTATCGCGGTGGTCCTCTCGGAATTGTTAACGCGGTACAGAACCATGGCAAAGAGATGTCATTTAATAACTACACCGATGCTGATGCCGCTTGGCGCGCAGCGTTAGATCACCAACAGCCTTGTGTTGCCATCATTAAACATGCCAACCCATGTGGAATAGCAACTGGAAAAGATATTGCTAGCGCTTACTTAGCAGCGCATGCCTGCGATCCAGTTTCAGCATTCGGGGGAGTAGTTGCGGCAAATCGCAAAGTAACCGTGGCTATGGCCGAACCGCTGTCTCAGATTTTTACTGAAGTAATAATCGCTCCTGAGTACGAACCAGCAGCGTTGGAAATTCTGATGCGTAAACCTTCCATCAGAATTCTCACCTGCGCTAATACCTTTCTATCGCCCTTTGAAATTCGCCCCGTATCAGGTGGAGTACTTCTTCAAGATACCGACAAGATCAGCGCCGAAGGTGATTCTCCAGCTAACTGGAAGCAAGTGACAGGTGCTGCAGTTTCCGCTGAAGTGTTAGCTGATCTCGAATTTGCTTGGCGCTCGGTGCGCGCAGTTAAGAGCAATGCGATCTTGTTGGCACACGATGGGGCAGCAATCGGAATCGGAATGGGCCAAGTAAATCGCGTGGACTCTGCAAAACTTGCAGTTGCGCGCGCTGGCGATCGCGTTGCCGGAACAGTTGCCGCGAGTGATGCCTTCTTCCCATTTGCAGATGGCCTACAGATTCTGATCGATGCGGGTGTTACAGCGGTTGTTCAGCCTGGTGGCAGCGTTCGCGATGAAGAAGTAATTGCAGCAGCAAACGCGGCAGGAATTGCAATGTTTTTTACTGGCACACGCCACTTCTCGCACGCCTAATTTCGCTAGCCACAACTAACTCGAATAGGATCTGGAGTTATGACAGCAACAATCCTTGATGGCAAAGCACTTGCCGCTACCATCAAAGGGCAACTTGCTGCACGCGTGACCGCCCTAAAGGCTAATGGGATTGCGCCAGGTCTTGGAACAGTTCTAGTTGGAGATGATCCAGGTTCTATTTCTTATGTTGCGGGAAAACATCGCGACTGCCAAGAAGTTGGCATCAACTCTATTCGCGTTGATCTAAAGGCAGATGCATCGCAAGCCGATGTGCTTGCTGCAATCAAGGATTTAAACAACGCTAAAGAATGCACTGGTTACATCGTCCAGCTACCTCTCCCAAAGGGAATAAATACGCAAGTAATTCTTGAATCTAGTGATCCGGCAAAAGATGCTGATGGTCTACATCCAATTAACTTAGGTCGACTCGTCTCTGGTTTCGATGCACCGCTGCCATGCACACCACGTGGCATTGTGGAATTAATCAACCATTACAAAATTTCGCTAGCCGGTGCAGAAGTTGTGGTTATCGGTCGCGGCCTAACAGTGGGACGCCCACTTGGGTTACTGCTTACCCGCAAACAAGAGAATGCCACAGTAACTCTGACCCACACCGGCACTAAAGATTTGCTTTCACACACTAAGCGCGCCGACATTGTTATCGCTGCAATTGGTAGCGCTCATTTCTTAAAGGCGAGCGATGTTAAACAGGGTGCAGTTGTTATTGATGTTGGAATCTCCAGAACATCTGCTGGCTTACTTGGAGATGTTGACCCAGGTGCTATGAACGTTGCCTCTTTTGTTGCGCCAATGCCTGGTGGAGTCGGACCGATGACCCGCGCCATGTTGCTACAGAATGTTGTTGAAGCATGCGAGAGATAAGTTCAATTGGCGTGCGCCTGGCATACCTGGTTATCGGAATTGGCTTTATTGCAGGGGTGGCTTCCTTTGTCCGCCTCGGTTCGATAGCGATCGCCATCGGTATGGGTGTGATTGCGATCGCACATTGGAAAACTGGAAAAGTTGAACGGTATTTAGCCCTCGGAATAGCGCTGGCCCTCTTGGCCGTGGCGATTTCACTTCCGCGCGGGTTGTAGAGTTTCGCTTGACGTCAAGAGAATTACGGGAGAAATAAACTGCCATGTCCGCTAAATCTGTTTCAGGAAAAGTTACCGTTGTTGGTGCTGGTTTCTACGGTTCAACAACTGCCCTTCGTCTAGCTGAATACAACATCTTCGAAACCGTTGTACTCACAGATATCCTCGAAGGAAAGCCTGAAGGCTTGGCTCTCGATATGAACCAATCTCGTTCTATTGAAGGATTCGAAACCAAGATCATCGGTGCGACTACAACTGCTGATGGCGCAGGATATGAAGCAACTGCAAACTCTGATGTCGTTGTAATTACCGCAGGTCTGCCACGTAAGCCAGGTATGAGCCGTATGGATTTGATCGGTGTAAATGCCGGAATCGTCCGTGGCGTTGCTGAAAATATTGCAAAGCACTCACCTAATGCAGTGATCATTGTGGTCTCAAATCCACTCGATGAAATGACAGCGCTTACTCAGCTTGCAACTAACTTTCCTAAGAATCGCGTGATGGGCCAGGCAGGAATGCTTGATACAGCACGCTTTACAAACTTTGTTGCTGAAAAACTTGGCGTTGCCGTTGGTTCAGTCAAGACGCTAACTCTTGGATCACATGGTGACACCATGGTTCCAGTCCCAAGTCGTTGCACTGTAGATGGCAAGCCACTTTCTGATCTTCTCTCACAAACTGAAATCGACGAACTCGTTGATCGCACTCGTAATGGTGGCGCAGAAGTTGTGGCGCTACTTAAGACCGGTTCTGCTTACTACGCACCATCTGCTGCAGCGGCACGTATGGCTAAAGCGGTAATCGAAGATTCAGGTGCGGTAATGCCAGTCTGTGCTTGGGTTGATGGCGAATACGGAATCTCTGGTGTTTACCTCGGAGTCGAAGCCGAGATAGGCCGCTCTGGTGTAAAGAAAGTTGTAGAAACAAAACTCACCGATTCAGAACTTGCTGGGCTAAAGGAAGCTGCGGAAGCAGTCCGTGCCAAGCAAGCAGATGTTCAGACACTCTAGTAAGGAAAAGATATGAGCAAAATTAAAGTAACTGGAACTGTCGTCGAACTAGATGGCGATGAGATGACCCGCATCATGTGGCAGTTCATCAAAGATTCCTTAATCCTTCCTTACCTTGATGTAAATCTTGAGTACTACGACCTAGGCATGGAACACCGCGATGCCACTGATGATCAAGTAACTATTGACTCTGCCCGCGCTATCCAAAAGCATGGCGTCGGTATCAAGTGCGCAACTATTACCCCTGATGAAGCCCGCGTTGAAGAGTTCGGCCTTAAGAAGATGTGGAAGTCTCCTAACGGAACTATCCGCAACATCTTGGGTGGAGTGATCTTCCGCGAGCCAATCATCATCTCTAACGTGCCACGTTTGGTACCTCACTGGACTAAGCCAATTGTTATCGGCCGTCACGCATTCGGTGATCAATACCGTGCAACTGATTTCAAGGTTCCAGGGCCTGGAAAGCTAACGATCTCATTCGTTCCAGAAGATGGCTCTGCGCCAATTAACACCGAAGTTTTCAACTTCGAATCTTCAGGTGTGGCAATGGCTATGTACAACGTCGATGATTCAATCCGCGACTTTGCCCGCGCTTCACTTAACTACGGACTACTCCGTAAGTTCCCGGTTTACCTTTCAACTAAGAACACAATTCTTAAGGCATACGACGGTCGCTTTAAAGATATCTTTGAAGAGATCTTCCAAGCAGAGTTCAAGCCACAATTTGATGCTGCTGGCATTTGGTACGAACACCGCCTAATCGATGACATGGTCGCTATCCGTCGCACAAGGTTACGGCTCACTAGGTTTGATGACCTCAGTACTTATGACTCCAGATGGAAAGATCTGTGAATCAGAGGCAGCGCACGGAACAGTTACTCGCCACTACCGCGATCACCAAGCAGGTAAGGCGACATCAACCAACCCAATCGCATCGATCTTTGCTTGGACTCAGGGGCTTGCCCACCGCGCCAAGTTAGATAACAACGCTGAACTTGCGAAGTTCTGTTCAACGCTAGAACGCGTCTGCATCGAAACTGTCGAATCAGGAAAGATGACCAAAGATCTTGCCATGCTTATTTCAAAGACTGCGCCATATCAAACAACTCAAGAGTTCCTTAATTCAATTGATGAAAACTTGAAAGTTGCAATGGGTTAAGGTGGCCTAACCATGACAAATAACCAACCAGGTGCTTTAGCGCTAGTTGGTTCTGGAGAATATTTACCCGAAGCGCAGTCGCTCGAAACAGAGCTTCTGCGCTTAGGTATTTCTCGCGGTAAATCAAATACTTATATACAGATTCCCACCGCCGCCGGAAAAGAAGGCGAAGACCGTTTAGATTTCTGGCGACAGCGCGGTGCGGATCAAGGAGCGCGCATTGGTTGCGAAGTTAAATACTTGCCAGTGCTTAGCCGCGAAGATGCCCATAACGCGCAATGGATTGAAGAGATTAAGAGCGCAGGGCTAATTTACTTTTCTGGGGGAGACCCAGTTCATTTGGCAGAAGTTTTTGCAGACACTCCTATGTGGGAAGCGATAGTTAGTGCATGGCGTGAGGGCGCATCGCTAGCTGGTTGCTCTGCGGGAGCGATGGCCTTCTGCGGCAAGATTATTGGAATTCGCCGTTCGCACATTAGTCCTGGGTTAAATCTCTTACCTGAAATCGAAGTGATCCCTCACTACGACAAAT
>JAPLBI010000173.1 GCA_026392815.1 Actinomycetota bacterium | reverse complement strand
ACCAGAAAGGTAATCCGCGGACGCGACGAGTTAAATGAATTGCATAATCTGCCGGCGACCAAGTGTCATCATGCAGAGTTTCCAAATATGAAGCGTGTTGGGTGTGAACTTCTTTAGCAAGCTCTGGGTTGCGATAGATAAGTGCGCAGGCATCGAACGGTGCACAGAGCCACTTATGTGGATCGACGATTAAAGAATCGGCTTGTTCGACACCGATAAATTTGGCGCGTACCGATGGAGCACATAAAGCCGCTAAACCGTAAGCACCGTCCACGTGGAACCAGATATCGCGAGCATGTGTTGCTTCGGCAATTGTTGCTAGGTCATCAATGATGCCGAGGTTTGTTGTGCCGCCAGTTGCGACAACGGCGAAGACGCGTGTTTGAGTTGTTGCGTGCAATTGATCAATTGCTGCACCAAGTGAGTCACCGTGCATTTTGCGATCAGCACCTGGCTCAATCTTTAGAAGTTCTACATCCATGATTTGTGCAGCGCTAGCAATTGACGAATGCGCTTCTGCGCTGCAAGCGATTGCCCAACGTGAAGTATTTGGATATTTCGTGCGGGCTGCAGCGCGTGCCACAACGAGTGCGGAGAGATTTCCAATTGTTCCGCCTTGTACAAAAACACCGCCGGCAGATTGTGGAAGTCCCGCTAAATCTGCGATCCAACGCAGCGCTTGATTTTCAGCAAAGACTGCGCCCGCGCCTTCTTGCCAAGATCCACCATAAAGTGAACTGGCACCAACAACTAAGTCGAAGAGATTTGAATATTCAGTTGGCGCAGATGGAATAAAGGCTAAGTTGCGCGGATGATCCGTTGAGATACAGGCCTTTGCTAAAACATTGGTAAATACTTCAAGAGCTTCATGTCCGCCTAAACCTTTTGCGGTGATGGTGTTGCCGACTTCTTGAAATAAATCTTCAGCGGTACGCGGTCCATCTAGCGGTGGATCATCTTTTAAGCGCAGCAGGCTGTACGCCAGGATCTCTTTGGCAAGGGATTCGACCTCTGAATTAAAGGCGTGAATTGGCATGGTCGGTGCGATTGGCCTTTCGAATCAGGTTTCGCATCATCGTTGGGAAAACAAAGATGTGGAAGGGAAGAACAAAGTACCAATACAACTGTCCACCTAAACCACGTGGCGAGAAGCTCGCTTCTTGTACAACAGTGCGATCGGTTCCGTTATCGATAACGCTAAATTCGAGCCACGCTTTTCCAGGCAGAACCATCTCGGCATAAAGTTTTAAACGCTTGCCGCGTTCTAACTCTTCAACGCGCCAGAAATCTAAACTGTCACCCACGCGCAGAGTTAGCGGATCGCGACGGCCGCGACGAAGTCCGACTCCACCGAAGATGCGATCTAATAAACCGCGTAAGAACCAGAGAAAATCTGCACCGTAGTAACCGTTTTCGCCGCCGATACTTTCAATTGCCTGCCACACAGATGCCGCACTTGCTTCGGTATTTGATTCGCGACGATCGCGCAGAACCATTTCACCAGCCCATTCCGGATCGCCTTGGGCTTTCTGCCAAGGCGCAGTTGGAAATGCAGCATCCGACCAACGAGTAATTACATCGCGATCTGCAATACGAGAAAGCGCCAAGGTAATTGCACCTTCAACATCGATAAATCCTTCTGGCGGTGGCGTAATAATCGCGTCAATGCTCTTTGCTGGATCTGCAACTACTTCGCTAATCAAAGATTCGACTAGTGGGCGCGCAAGCGATGTTGGCACCGGTGTCACAAAACCGATCCACAAGGAAGAAAGCTTCGGAGTTAGAACAGGAACCGAAACAATCCAGCGTTTGCGAAGCCCTGATAACTTGGCAAATTTCTGCATCATGTCAGCGTAAGAAAGAACTTCTTTACCGCCGATGTCGCAAATTTTGCCAACTGGCTTTTCAAGTGAAGCGGCTTTACGTAGGTAATAAAGCGCATCACGGATTGAAATTGGTTGCGTTAAATTCGAGACCCACTTTGGTGTGGTCATAATCGGCAAGCGATGCGTTAGGTGGCGCAACATCTCAAATGAGGCAGAGCCAGAACCAATGATGATGCCAGCGCGGAGTTCTAGAACCGGAACAGATGTTGATGCTAACTGCGCACCGGTATTCATACGAGATGCTAAATGCTGGCTCCGGTTCTTATCGTTAGCAATTCCACCCAAGTAAACAATCTGCTTGACGCCTTGCTTTTCTGCAGCAACTGCAAAATTGCGCGCCATTTCAGATTCAATATCGTCGAAGTTTTTTCCTAAATTAATCGAATGCAAAAGATAGAAAGCGGTATGCACGCCCTTGAGAGCGCGATCTAAATCTGGAACGACAGTGGCGTTGCCTTCAACGATATCTACATCTTTAGCCCAAGGTTGATCGGCAACTTTCTGCGCATCGCGTACCAAAATTCGTACATCGCATTTATCGCTTACGAGGTCGCGTACCAAACGGCCGCCGACATAGCCCGATGCGCCAGTTACAAGTATTAAACGCCCTGAGTTCTGCGAGTTCATGGTGGAGAGCCTAGACTCTGCACATGGCTTCTTCTAATCGACCTCGCGTCGTAATTCTGGGCGCCGGCTTTGGCGGGCTGACCGCTGCTAAGGCGCTCTCGAAGGATGCCGATGTAACCGTTGTTGATCGCCACAACTTTCAAACTTTCTTGCCACTGCTCTACCAGGTAGCAACCGCTGGCCTTGCCGCAGACCATGTGGCGCATCCAGTCCGCGGCGCACTTCGCAAGAGCGGTGTGAAATTCCGTATGGGTTCCCCAATCTCGGTTGATCATAAAAACAAATCAGTAAAACTAGATTCTTCTGAAGTTCTTGAATTTGATCATTTAGTTGTTGCACTCGGTTCTGCAACTGCAGATTTCGGAGTCGCAGGTGTCAATGAACATGCACTTGGCATGAAGAGCGTGCATGAAGCAATTGGTATTCGCGCTGAAGTAATGCGCCGTTTTGAAGATCTCTGTCGCTTTGAAGATCAGACCAGACTTTCGCTAAGCGTTGTTGGTGGCGGTCCTACTGGAGTTGAAATGGCTGGCGCACTCGCCGAGCTAAAGCGCGGTCCGCTTAAAAATGATGAGGCAAATGCCGCAGAACATATCGATATCTACTTGATCGAAGCTGGGCCAAGAATTTTGCCAATGTTTAGCGAAAAGTTATCTGCGCGAGCTAAGAAAGATTTAGAAAAACTCGGCGTCAAAGTTCTGCTCAACACAGCGGTGCAGGAAGTAAAGCCAAGCCAGATTCTTGTTAAGGATGGATCTGTAATTCCATCTGAAGTAACTATTTGGGCAGCTGGCGTTAAAGGTGAACCAACTGGTGGGCTACTTAACTTGCCACTTGAAGGAACGCGCATCAGCGTTGCACAGAACTTGCAGGTAAATCACTACCCACATATCTGGGCGATTGGTGATATCTCTAGCGCAAAGGGCGCAGATGGTGGTTTCTTGCCGATGGTTGCGCCAGTTGCTATGCAACAAGGACGCTGGGTTGCAAAACAAATTATGCGCGCCGCACGTGGTCAAGATCTACAAGACTTTAAATATCTCGATAAAGGTTCGATGGCAACGATCGGGCGCCACAAAGCAGTTGTGCAATTTAAAGGTATTCAGATCACGGGAATTCCAGCTTGGTATGCCTGGCTATGGCTGCATTTGTTCTACCTACTTGGTGGCCGTAACAAGATCGGCACTATCGCCGATTGGACCTGGAACTATTTAACTTTCGACCGCGGCAATCGCCACATCATGGATAGTCTGTAATCAAAGCAGCAGCCATGCCTGACTACATTGATTTACGCGGACACCAAACCTATTCATACGAATGGGAGAACAACGGTGAAGCAGTTCTACTTCTGCACGGTGGCTTAAGCCAAACTTCGCACTGGGATTATGTTTTAACGCCTGATCTAGAACCTGATTTTCATTTATTTGCCTACGATCGCACCGGCCATGGCTACACCGGAGATCGCGAAGGTTCATTTCACTTTGCTTTCCAAACAGAGGAAGCAATTGCATATTTAGAAGATGTAGTGAAAGAGCCCGCACATTTAATTGGCTGGTCAGATGGCGGAATCATCGCGATGTCGATTGCGATTGCTCGCCCAGAGCTAGTTAAATCCTTAGTTCTAATCGGTGCTAATTACCACCATTCAGGCACCAGTATTGAACTTCCATTCTCTGAACCAAGTGATGAAGATAAAGCCGAATACGCAGCGACTTCACCTGATGCACCACATACGTTGACCGAGAAGATCAAGAAGATGTTACGTGTCTGGGAGACCGAACCAGATATTCCACTCAGCGATCTAGTGAAGATTGAATGCCCAACGCTGGTTGTTGCTGGCGATGATGACGTTATTTCGCATGAACACACGATTGAGATGTATCGCGCAATTGAATTAGGCCAACTAGCGATAATTCCTGGTACTTCTCACGGTGCGCCAAAAGAGAAACCTGCTTTATTTAGCGCGATAGTGCACCAGTTTTTAACGGATTTGACTTATCCAGTTACGAAGATGCCGATACGGCGAGTTAGCAATCAACCGGAAGAATAGTTCCGGTCTTCACATCATAAATAGCCCCAGCAACTGTCACGCCTTCACGCAATAGCGGATACGCGCGGATGCGATTTACGTCGATAGATAGAGTTGCTTGTTGATCACGCGTAGTGCGAAATTCAAGTGAGCGAGTATCTACGCCAAATTTTTCATCGATCAGCGCATGGATATCTGCTTCATCGCCATTTGCCATCGCACAATCGGTATGGGGCATAACCAAGATTCGATCAACGCTCAAAAGATAAGTTGCTAGAACCAATGTGCGAATTACATCCTCAGTTACGCGAGCACCTGCGTTGCGCAGAATCTTGGCATCGCCAGAACGCATTCCGACAACAGAGAGTGGGTTAATTCTTGAATCCATGCAGGTAACGATCGCTAAACCCTTTGCGGCAGAGCCACTGAGTTCTGAGTATTTAAATGTTTTGGCGTATTCGGCATTTGCAGATAGAACTTCGGCGAATTGCTCGTGTGGGAACGAATACTTTTTCATCGTTTCCCCTTCAGATCTGGGTTAAAACTTTCCAGAGCCCCCCGTCAGGATTGAACTGACGACCTGCGCATTACAAGTGCGCTGCTCTACCACTGAGCTAGAGAGGCTTGCTACCTCAATGAGGCAACGGGCGTAATTATGGCAGTTATCGCCGTAATGTAAAAATCAACAAGATAAGGGCGCTAGACAGGTAGGTTTGGCCGCATGCGATTGGGCGTTTTAGATGTGGGATCTAATACCGTCCACCTCCAAGTAGTAGATGCCCACCCAGGAGCGCGTCCAAGCCCAGCAACTAATCAAAAAGTTGAACTACGTCTTCATGAGTATCTAAATATTTCTGGTGAGATAACACCGGAAGGTGTCGAGCTTCTGGAAACCGCAATAGCCGATGCAATTTCACACGCTAAAGAGTTTAAGACCGAAGAAATCTTGGCATTTGCCACATCCGCTATCCGTGATGCTAAAAACGGCAAAGAAATATTGCTAGAAATAAATAAAAAGTTCGATATCGATTTGCAAGTTCTCTCTGGCGACGATGAAGCGCGCATGACATTTCTCGCGGTACGTCGCTGGCTCGGATGGTCGAGTGGAAGACTTTTGGTTTTAGATATCGGCGGTGGATCCCTTGAGATTGCACTCGGTGATGACGAGAGCGCCGAAGCAACCGTTTCGTTGCCACTTGGTGCATCACGTCTGACGCGCGAGTATCTACCTTCTGACCCACACACTTCTAAAGAGATCAAAGCGCTAGAAAGTTATGTACTTGAGTCGGTAAAAAGTTCAGTTCCTGAAGATATTATGGAACATATTGCAGATCACTTTGTTGCGACTAGTAAGACCTTTAGAACACTGGCTCGCTTGGGTGAACATTGGTTTGATGACAATCCAAAGTATTTGAAGATTAATTCCCTCACGAAAATGATTCCTAAGCTCCAGGCGATGTCTAACAAGGAACGTGCTGAGCTCCCAGGTGTTTCTCAGAGCCGAGCACGGCAGATAGTTGCCGGCGCCATTGTCGCCCGCACAACCATGGAGCGTTTACATATTAATGAACTTGAGATCTGCCCTTGGGCTTTGCGCGAAGGCATTGTTTTACGCTGGCTAGACTGGATGGAACGCTAACTTTTTTAGACGATGGGCTCGTCTATCCAATCACAGGCAATAACTTCTCCGGCGCGGCAATGCAAGATGATTGCTTGAGCTGGCTCCAATTCGCGATCCATTGATTTAAAGTACTTTTTGCCAACTAATTTCTTAACTAACTTAGGAATTATTGGATTATGGCTACAGACTAGAGCTGGAATTCCGCGATCCATTAAATCTTGAATGTAATCCAATGAGACTTCTTTATCCTTTTCATACCCATATTCAGATAAATCGGCGGAGAAAATCGGAGTTATCTCCAGGGCGCGAGTCATTGGTTCAACAGTTTCGGTACAGCGAAGCGCATCTGAAGTATGAACTTCCTTTGCTCCATAAGAAAGATAGATTGGAAGCAAGCGCTTTGCCTGTAACTGACCTTTATGTTCAAGGGGACGATCTCCATCATCGCCGCTCCACTCGGTGCGCTTTAACGCTTTGGCATGGCGCAACAAAATGATTGGGAAGGTATCTGTTCCAAACTCCAAGAAATAATCAATAATTTTTCGATCATCTTTATTTGTCAGACGCTCTTTGGCTAGCTTTGGTGAAAGCCACTCTAATTGATCGACTTCTTCTGGATTAGGAGATCCTTCTTGAATATCACTTGCTTGCGCCGCCCAGTAACGCACTTCTTTAGGTGCACCTTCAAGTTTATAAATAACAACACCGATTTCAGGACCAAAGGTAGATGTGTAGCCAGTCTCTTCTAAAACTTCACGGTAAGCAGTTGCGATATGTGATTCGTTATTTTCTACTTTGCCTTTAGGAAGTGACCAATCGTCATAACGAGGACGGTGAATAACGGCAATCTCGATTTCGGATTGAGAATTTTTACGCCATAAAACAGCGCCTGCGGCTTGGATTAGCGGTGCGCCATCTTCTTTACTCATGGCCTAGCCTTTCGATAACGCTTTACGTAAATACCCTGCAAATCTTGCAAAGGCTCACCTAATTTATCTGTCGTTACCCGCTTCCAGGAATCGGCGTCCTGGTGCCAGCTTGCTGTTTCGTCGCTGATGGAAAGATCGATTAACTCTTGCAATGAGCTCTTGTGCGCTGGGCGCTCAATACGCACCAGGCTTTCTACTCGGCGATCAAGGTTTCGGTGCATTAAATCTGAACTACCGATCCAGTATTCATTATCGCCGCCGTTAACAAAATGATAAATACGAGAATGCTCAAGGAATCTTCCCAAAATTGATCGGACTCGAATGTTTTCAGATAGACCTTTAATGCCAGGGCGGATCGCACATATACCGCGGATGATTAAATCGATTTTCACACCAGCAGAAGATGCCTGATATAGCGCTTCTACAAATTCTTCGTCAAGCAATGAATTGAGCTTCATCTGAATGCCGGCTGGCTTGCCAGCCTTCGCATTTGCAATTTCATTTTCGATTTTTTCTAACAAGCCGGTACGAAGGGTACGTGGAGCAACTAATAGCCTTGAGTAAGTTGAGTGAGGTGCAAAACCTGATAATTGGTTAAAGAGTTTTGTTAGATCTTCCGTTAAAACAGTATCTGCGCTAAGAATTCCTAGATCTTCATAAAAGCGCGCAGTCTTTGGATTGTAATTTCCGGTACCTATATGGCAGTAGAGGCGCAGACCTTGCGATTCATCACGCACGACGAGTGAGAGTTTGGCGTGAGTTTTAAGGCCCATTAATCCATAAACCACGTGCACACCAGCTGCTTCTAACTTTCGCGCCCAGCGCACATTGGCCTGCTCATCAAAGCGAGCACGAATTTCAATCACTGCTAGAACTTGCTTACCCGCCTCGGCAGCTTCAATTAGCGCTTCAATGATTGGTGAATCACCAGAAGTTCTGTAGAGCGTCTGCTTAATCGCAAGCACATTCGGATCTTGTGCTGCATGCTGCAAGAACTGGACTACTGAAGAAGTAAAGGATTCATAGGGGTGGTGGAGCAATATTTCACCTTGGCGAATCGCGGCAAAGAAAAGATCTGGCTCTTCGGAATCTACTTCACTAAGGGCTGCGGCGGTTCTTGATCTAAATGCTGGGTACTTCAACTTTGGTAGATCTAAATCTGCGATCTTTGTTAAATCGGTTAAATCCAAAGGCGCCGGAAGTGAAAGAACGTTTGCAGGGTTTATATCTAACTCCTGGCAGAGTTTATCTAGCAGGTATTTATCAATACCTTCTTCAATTTCTAGTCGAACCGGCGGACCAAAACGGCGGCGGGCAAGTTCTTGCTCTAGTGAATCAAGTAAATCTTCAGTATCTTCATCTTCAAGTTCAATATCTTGATTTCTCGTAATACGAAATGTGTAGTGATCTTGAATCAACATTCCTGGGAAGAGTTCTTGTAGGTGAATTGAAATCAGATCTTCTAGGAGTAAAAAGCGCTTGCTGTTTGCTGCCGGGCTTACTGATACCAATCGCGAAAGAATTGGTGGAACTTTAACGCGCGCAAAATACTCTTCAGAGCTCTTCGGGTTCTTGACGATAACTGCCAGGTTTAGAGATAAACCAGAGATATATGGAAATGGGTGAGATGGATCTACGGCTAGCGGCGTAAGTACCGGAAAGATGCGATCGCTAAAAATACGTGAGACGTGGTTTCGTTCGTCATCGGATAGATTATCCCAGCGAATAATCTCGATATCGTGGCTCTTAAGTTCAGGGGTTATCGTTTTCTTAAAGAGGTTTGCATGGCGCAGCGTTAACTCTTTAACTCGCTCTGAGATTGCGGCAATTAATTCGGCTGCGGTATAACCGGCAGAGTTAACCAGGTGCGGATTAGATTCAAGTTTGCCAAGAACTGAAGCAACTCGAACCATGTAGAACTCATCTAAATTAGATGCAAAGATAGTTAAAAAGCGAACTCGTTCAAGAATTGGAATTGAACTATCTTCAGCCATTTCGAGCACACGCTCGTTAAAGGAGAGCCAACTTAGCTCTCGATCAATTAAATGAGCAGCTTCAGGCATGGGCTAAGTCTCTCTTGCTTAAGTGAATATTGAGTAATCGGTAGGTGGACAGCGGCTAAACGGGCCAGCTTGTGGGGGTTGGGTACTTAGCAGTGCGCCCATCTCCAGATGATTTTCCGCGAAGGCGGCGCCAGATCCATGGAAGTGCAAAGGTAAAGAACCAAATAATAGAAATCGCACGCTTCTTTAACCATGGTGTCGGCGCAGCAGGTGGAAGTGGAATTCGCCAAGCTGGATCAAATTGGTAACCCAACTTTTCTAACAACGCTTGCGCAACGCGGTGATGGCCTTCGGCATTTAAATGTAAACGATCAAATGCTAAGAAACGGCTATCGCTAAAGAAAGTTTCTTGATTTGCATCAACCACTATTGCACCAACTTCAGCGCCAACTTTCCTAACGCCTTTATTAAATTCACTAAAGCGAGCAGCCCATACATCTGAGCCACGTCCAGTATTGCCAGTGCGTTCTAAAACTGTAAAGAGCATGAGGGTTGCACCGGATGCGGCGGCGCGACGTACAGCGTCTGCATATAAAGCTTGCGCGACTTCAGGTTTATAACTTGGGCGAAGCGCATCATTGGCACCAGCATGGAAGGAGAGCAGAGTTTCTGGACCAGTTACCAGCGAGATTGCATCTGGCAGTTGATCTTCAATAACTTGGCTAAGTAATTTGCCGCGCACCGCTAAATTTACATAGGTAAAGCCATCAACTTCTTGAGTCATCACATCGGCGATGCGATCGGCCCAGCCGCGGTATTGCCCACCGATGATTTCATCGGACATGCCTTCGGAGTACGAATCTCCGCAGACAATTAAACGTTTGTACTTCATTTTCCTTGACCTTTTACTCTTGAAATTACTTGCGACGTTGCTCGTCTACCCAGAAGAGCGCAATTGAAGTTGCAACGCTAGCGTTTAGTGATTCAGTGGTTGCGCGCATTGGAATTGAAACAACAAGATCGCACTTTTCGCGCACTAGGCGGGAAAGACCTTTTCCTTCGCTGCCAACAACGATCATTACATTCTCTTTCGCAACCTTCATGCCGCTCAAAGTCTCATCTGATTCGCCATCTAGACCGATAACAAAACAGCCCAGCTTCTTGGCATCATCGATCGTGCGCGCCATATTGGTTACTTGTGCAACCGGCAGACGTGCTGCAGCACCAGCTGAAGATTTCCAAGCGGATGCGGTCATTGCCGCTGCGCGACGTTCGGTCATAACAACGCCTGCTGCGCCAAACGCTGCTGCGCTTCGCACAATTGCACCGAGGTTACGTGGATCAGTTACGCCATCGAGTGCCACGATCAAGATTGGGTGGTTTGCGCGTTCGGTAATTTCTTGGAATGAAGAGTATTGATAAGGCTTAATCGCCAAGATTATTCCTTGGCTATTTGCGTTGATGCCTTCAAGTTCTGCACGGTGAACTTCGCGAATTGGAAGTTGGTGATGAAGCGCAAGTTGCAGTGATTCCGCAACGCGGTCATCGACATCGATGCTGCGCGCAACGATTAGCTCGGTTGCCGGAACGCTGGCACGAAGTGCTTCAAGGACTGCGTTACGACCAGAAACAATTTCACCCTTTGGCTTTTCACTACGACCAGTGCGAGTGCGTGGTGCAGCTTTCTTTTCGGCAGCCTTCTTACGCTTTGCCGCTGCGTGAGATAGACCAACGTGGCCCTTGTGCTGTGTCTTCAATCGTAATTCCAAGTGCTGCAAGGCCATCGCGAATCTGGTCTGATGCTGCAAAATCTTTTCGCTCACGCGCTGCCGTGCGCTGTGCAAGCGCTAATTGAATAACGCCATCAAGTGCGCTTGTTAGATCAGCGCCACCACTTGTTGCAAAGACCGGATCAAAAGGATCGCAACCAAGAATTTCAAGCGCGCCACGAATTTCATTTGCGGACTGTGAAATCAGCGCCTTATCCCCTGAAGTGATTGCGCTATTGCCTAAGCGAAGTGCTTCAGAGATGCCAGCAAGCGCAGTTGGTACTGCTAAATCATCGTTCATGGCATCGGTAAAACCTTGTGAAATCACAGGTGTTGGCTGCGCACCCAGGATTTCAGTGGCGCGAGTTAAGAAACCTTCGATGCGACGGAAAGCGGTTGCAGATTCGGCAAGTGCTTCGTGTGAGAACTCGAGCATCGAACGGTAATGCGCACTGCCTAAATACCAGCGCAATTCAATACCGCGCACCGTCTTTAACAATTCAGCTACTTGTAGTGAATTACCAAGCGATTTAGACATCTTCTCGCCAGATGCGGTCACCCACGCGTTATGCATCCAGCGCTTTGCAAAGGCGTAACCCGCAGCTTCTGATTGCGCGATCTCGTTCTCGTGATGCGGGAAAATCAGATCTAATCCACCACCGTGAATATCAAATGCTTCACCAAGGTATGAGTGTGCCATCGCTGAGCACTCAAGGTGCCATCCAGGACGACCTGCGCCCCACGGAGTTGGCCAAGATGGGTCTCCGGGCTTAGCCGCTTTCCAAAGTGCAAAGTCGCGTGGATCTTTCTTGTAAGTCTCATCAGCATCGGCGGCTGGTTGTAGATCGTTAACGTTCTGGCGGGAAAGCGTTAAATACGATTCAAGTTTGCGAACTTCTAGATATACATCGCCGTTGCC
>JAPLBI010000058.1 GCA_026392815.1 Actinomycetota bacterium | reverse complement strand
GTACGGCCTAATCGTCCGTTCACACAGCAAGGAGCGTAACTATAGGCGTGTGCAGCGTGAGGGTCAAATCGGCCTAGCCCGATTACCAGTGGCATTGGTCATAGCCTCTAAATTGCAAAAATTTGCATATTTATGCGTAAAAACGTGCGAAAACGCTAGCCCGCGTGGCTTTTAGACCAGCTCTACCGCTGCAAGATCGCGCTTTCCTTTACGCAAAACTGCATATTTACCGCATAAAAAGTCGCTTTTTGAGGGGGCAAAGTCTTCGCCAGAGATCTTGGCGTTATTCAAATACGCCCCACCCTCTTTAACGATTCGGCGGGCGGCAGACTTTGAATCGACGACACCAGTTGCTGCAAGGAGATCTACCCAAGTTGGTATTGGTTCGCCGCTCTTAACAGTTGTGCGAGGAAGTTCTGCAAGTGCGGCCGTCAAAGTTGCCTCATCTAACTCTGAAAGTTCGCCTTGTCCAAAGAGCGCACGCGCTGCTGCTTCTACGCGATCGCAAATTTGAGCGCTATGAACGAGTGACGTTAGTTCGCGAGCAAGTGCGCGATGCGCCTCACGTGCGCCAGGGTTTTCAGAGTGTGATTTTTCAAGCGCTTCTATCTCTTCGCGAGATTTGAAAGAGAAAACCTTTAAGAAGTTGATGACATCTTTATCGTCAGTGTTCAACCAGTATTGGAAGAACGCATAAGGAGAAGTCATCTCTGGATCTAGCCAGATTGCACCCCCTGCAGTTTTTCCAAACTTAGAACCATCAGCCTTAGCAAGCAGCGGGATTGTTAAAGCATGTGCGCTACCAGATTCAACGCGGCGAATTAGATCTAGACCTGCAGTGATATTTCCCCATTGATCAGAGCCACCTAATTGGAGCGTGCAGTTGTGGCGGCGGAAAAGTTCAAGGAAATCGAATGATTGAAGAACTTGATAGGAAAATTCAGTGTATGAAATACCACCTGCCTCAAGGCGTGATGAAACTGAGTCCTTAGCAAGCATTTGGTTGACGCTGAAGTGCTTTCCGACATCGCGCAGGAATTCGATAGCAGAAAGTGGTGATGTCCAATCAAGGTTATTGGCAACAATTGCGGCGTTATCTTTGGCGTTGAAATCTAAGTACTTTGAGACCTGTACTCGGATACGTTCTACCCAAGCTACAACCACATCAGTTGTGTTGAGGCTGCGTTCTTCGCTCTTTCCGCTGGGGTCACCAATTAAACCGGTCGCTCCCCCGACAAGTGCGATTGGAATATGGCCCGCTAGTTGAAAGCGGCGCAGGGCCAGCAGAACAACGAGGTTTCCTACGTGCAAACTTGGGGCGGTGGGATCGAAGCCGATGTAGAGAGTGGTCGGCTTTGATAGCGCTTGAATAAGCGCTCCTTCATCGGTTGATTGCGAGAAGAGACCGCGCCACTTTAGATCGTCGATTAGCGCCTTTGATTGCGTTGCCATTTTCGGGTTCACTCCCCCATCATCGCTGAGAATGAACTCATTTGGTCGGATAATTTCTTTTCTGCAGCCTTTATGTCGGAATTCGCTGATGCTAATTGCGCCGCCAAAGCAGTGCCGCCCGTTGCGCCGACAGTTGTGCGCGATGCGATCGCGCCTTCAACGGTAAGAACCTTGCGGATCTCAGGAGTTAGTTGCGGATGGACCCCCACAAAATCCTGATCGCTTAACTCGTGGAGTTCAACTTTCTTCGCCTCACAAAGTGCGACGCACTTGCCCGCTGCTTCATGGGCTGATGCGAATGGAACATTTGCACGTACTAAGAAATCAGCAATCTCAGTTGCAAGTGAGAAACCTTGTGGTGCAGCAGCCAACATCTTTGTTCGATCAAAAGTTGTTGTCGCAACCATGCCTGTAACTGCAGGAAGAACGAGGATCAAAGTATCAATCGAATCAAATAGTGGTTCTTTATCTTCTTGAAGATCGCGGTTGTAAGCAAATGGAAGTCCCTTAAGCATCGCCAGGACTCCAGTTAAGTTCCCAATTAAGCGACCAGCTTTGCCACATGCCAGTTCTGCCATATCGGGATTCTTCTTCTGCGGCATGATCGAGGAACCAGTTGAGTAAGCATCGGCAACTTTCGCCCATCCAAATTCAGATGTAGCCCAGATGCACCACTCTTCTCCGATACGAGAAAGGTGCACACCAACTAGCGAAATAATAAAAAGCGCTTCGGCAACGAAGTCGCGATCGGATACGCCATCGATGCTATTCGCAGAAGATAAAGCAAAACCTAGATCCTTCGCCGTTACTTCTGGCTTTAAGCCAACACCTGATCCAGCAAGTGCTCCTGAACCAAGTGGGCTTACCGATGTGCGCTTTAACCAATCTTGAATTCGATCGACGTCGCGAGCAAAAGCGTGGATATGTTTTGCTAACTCATGACCAAAGAGAATTGGTTGCGCGTGCTGCATGTGAGTAAACCCAGGCGCAGGCGCATCGCCGTATTCTGCGGCCTTCGCTGCAAGCGACTTTTGAAGATCCAAGATCATCTGAGAAATTTCCATCATATGATCGATTGCGAAAAGTTTTAGATCTGTCGCTACTTGATCATTGCGTGATCTACCTGCGCGCAGCGCTCCCCCGACATCACCGATCTTCTCGGTTAGGCCACGTTCTAGTGCGCTATGAACATCTTCATCGTCTTCGATGGCTACGAATTTACCGATAGCAACTTCATCGATTAATTCACGAATAGCGCTTTCAATCTGGCTCGCAACATCCTCTTTCAGGAGCCCTGAAGATTTAAGCACTCGCAGATGCGCTAGCGATGAACGCAGATCGTAAGGCGCTAGCCGCCAATCGAAGTCAACGCTACGTGAAAGCGCAAAGACCGCATCAGCTGGTGCGTCAGAGAAGCGTCCACCCCAGAGAGCCATTATTTCTTCGCCTTTCGTTTTGCAGATCCGCGTTTTGCGCCTGCGCCGAAGCTGAGCAATTCTTTCGCAAGATCGGCTCCACCGGTGGCCTTCTTCGATACAACTAAGACCGTGTCGTCACCGGCGATAGTGCCAATGATGTTTTCAAGGCCTGAGTTATCGAGTGAACTTGCTAAAAATTGGGCTCCACCAGGTGGTGTGCGAACTACGGCAAGATTGCCAGATGATTCGACCGAGAGAATCAGGTCGGAAGGAAGTGGCATAGATCGCGCGATCGAGCCATCAGCGGTTGTTCCAAGTTGATAGATCAATTCGCCAGAATCACTACGCGAACGAACCGCCCCAAGTTCTTCTAGATCGCGACTAGCAGTTGCCTGTGTGACATCGAAGCCGGCCTTCTTCAGCAACTTAACTAGATCAGATTGCGAATGAACAACACCTGCCTTGATCAAAGCGATCGCCTTTGCGCGACGTGCAGAAACTGAGCTCGAGTTCAACACCTTAGCCATTAGTTACCTCTTTCATCGCCTTTGCGAAAGCCACAATAAATTTATCGATCTGAGCCTTGGTGACAATTAACGCCGGAGCAATTCGTATAGTTTCTAGATTTGGAGCATTTACCAGGAATCCGTTCTTTGCTAACTGAGCGGCTAACTCTTTTGCATACTCCCCATCTAGAGCGATTCCAATAAGTAAACCTCTACCGCGAACTTCGCGCACGCCACGTATCGCTGAGATCTTTATTTTCAAGCGTTTCTCAAAACTCTTGGCTTGCGCCATTAATCGGTTCTTCTCGATTACAGAGATAGCAGCTAAGCCAGCGGCGGCAGCAATTGGGTTTCCGCCGAAGGTTGTTCCATGTTCACCTGGAGCAAATTGTGGAGTCTTGCTGCCGAGAGTGATCATCGCACCGAGCGGAAGACCGCCACCAATACCTTTTGCGAGAGTGATGACATCAGGGCGAACGTTCTCGTGCTCATATCCAAACCAATTACCAGTTCGCCCCATGCCGGTCTGTACGCAATCGAAAACTAGAAGCGCACCGTGCTGATCACAAAGTGACCGCAACTGCTTTAAATATCCGTCTGGTGGAGTTACAACCCCTACCTCACCGAGAATTGGCTCAACAATGACCATCGCCGTTTTCTTAGAGACTGCTTTGTACATCGCTGAGATATCACCGAATGGCACGTGCTTAATATCTTTGAGCAAAGGTCGAAACGGTGCGCGCTTACTCTCTTGGCCAGTTAATGAAAGGGCTCCCATGGTGCGACCGTGGAATGCCCCAGTTGTTGCAACAATTCGCGTCTTTCCAGTTTTCCGCGAAAGTTTGAGTGCAGCTTCATTCGCCTCTGCTCCTGAATTACAGAAGAAGACTCTTGCTGTGTTATCTCCGGTCATCTCCTGCAACTTCTTTGCAAGCGCTAGGCCTGATGGATGGCTATAGAAATTGCTGACATGGCCCAGCTTTGCAACTTGCGTGGAAACCGCTTTAACTATTGCAGGATGGGCGTGACCGAGAATATTTGTGGCGATGCCACCGAGGAAATCTAGGTACTTCTTCTTATCTGAATCAGTTACTACTAGGCCTTTTCCTGAGAGTAAATTGATTTCTGGAACTCCGTAATTCAACTGCATTACATCGTTCCAAGTTGTCACTGCCGCCTTCTTAACTGGGCTCATTTCGTCACCAATGTTCCACCAGAGTTAGCCAACGCCATTGCGAAGGCCGATGGATCGGTTCCATCGATAATCCTTACTGCACTTGCTCCGCCATCTATCGCATCAAGGCATGCCTTAACTTTCGGCGCCATACCTTCAGCAAATGCTGATTTCATTGCATCCAATTCAGCGTAAGTGATAGATGAAATCAGAGATGAAGTATCAGGCCATGAGCGATAGATGCCGGCAACATCGGTCATGATGATCAAACTTTCAGCACTGAGCGCGCCTGCGATCGCAGCGGCTGCGAGATCGGCATTGACGTTAAGTCCCCCTTTGAAGTTTTCATCGGTGGCGATCGGTGAGATCACTGGAACTTGCCCGCCCTTTAGAGCGCTGTTGATCGCCTGTGGATTGACTGCAGTGATTACTCCAACTAAACCTAGATCGACTGGCGAGCCATCAACTAATTTGCGAAGCGGTTCGGCGATCAAGCATTCACTGGTGCGGCCAGATAGCGCGACTGCGTTAACTCCGGCTCGGCGAAGTGAATTGACAACCTCTGGACCAACTTCGTTTACCAAAACTCTTTCTACAACTTCGAAGATTTCAAGGGTGGTGACGCGGAAGCCGCCAATAAATTCCGAAGCTATCTCTTCTTCCTTGAGCGCCGCATCGATCTGTGGGCCACCACCGTGGACCACAACTAGCTTCACACCGCTCTCTTGCGCTGACGCTATTGCCTTTGCGAAACCACCATTTTCATCCTTCATGGCATGGCCACCGAATTTAACGACGATCATGTTGCGTAGGCCGAGTTCTCGTGAACATAGTCATGAGAGAGATCATTGGTAAAGACAGTTGCGTTGTAGTTACCAACCTTGAGATCAACTTCGATTGTTACCAGGCGATCCGCAAATGAAACTTTATTGCGATCCTCGAAGGGTGCGCTCGACTTAGCAACTTGCACCCCATTGAGTGTTACATCTATATCTAGCGGATTCAATTGAGCTCGTGCAGTACCGACTGCAGCCAGCACTCGACCCCAATTTGGATCTCCACCGAAGATCGCACATTTCAATAAATTATTTCGGGCACATGCTCTAGCAACTTCTACTGCGTCGCTTTCAGAAGCAGCGTTCTTGATCTCGATCGCCACAGTCTTTGTTGATCCTTCGGCATCTTCGATTAGTTGTTGTGACAAAGAACCACAGATCTCCATCAGCGCGCTCTCTAGTTCAGGCTCGCTCGGGCCATATCCGCTGGCGCCAGAACCCATCAGCAGCACAGTGTCGTTAGTTGATGTGCAACCATCAGAATCGATTCGGTTGTAGGTACGATCGCAAACTCTTTGGAATATCTCTAGCGCGTTATCTGGCAAAAGAGCATCTGTCATTACAACCGAAAGCATTGTGGCCAGAGCGGGCGCCAGCATTCCGGCTCCCTTGGCGACTCCGGATATTTCGAAGTGATCGTTCTTAAAGTTGGCAATCTTGGAAACGCTATCGGTTGTCATGATCGCACTTGCTACATCTTGCAACGCATCAGTCGATAGGACTTTGGAAATCTGATCTATGCCAGAAATAATCTTCTCCATCGGGAGTAGTTCACCGATTAAACCCGTTGAGCAGACAACTACTTCACCAGATGAAATGCCGAGTACTTCGCCCACATGCTCTGCCGTTCTGTGAGTGTCGGCAAAACCTTGTGGCCCTGTGCATGCGTTAGCACCACCTGAGTTTAGAATTGCGGCGCGCACTATCTTCTCTTTGGTGACTTGCTTGCTCCAAATAACTGGAGCTGCCACAACTTGATTTGATGTGTAAACCGCTGCCGCATCAAATTTAGGGCCGTTATTTACAATCAACGTTAAATCCAAAGCACCCGAACTCTTAAGTCCTGCGGCACAAGAAGCAGCGGTACTGAAAGACCGCAGATGATGTTGGCGTTCTGAATGGCTTGACCAGCCGCACCCTTAACCAAATTATCAATTGCCACGCTAACGACTAAACGATTGGCGTGTTCATCAACTGCAACTTGTATCGCAACATAGTTACTTCCAAGAACTGAAGATGTTTGTGGCATTTGCCCAAGCGGCAACACCTTTACAAATTCTTCACTTTTATATGCTTCGGTATAAATCTTGTGAGCTGCCTCAGTCGTCACCGCAGAGTTCACTTTCATGGTGATGGTTGCCAGAATTCCCCGCGGCATTGGCGCAAGAATTGGCGTGAAGGAGATCTTCGTCGCCGTTCCCGTAGCGCGGGTTATAGATTCTTCGATTTCAGGAGTGTGCTGGTGGACTCCCCCGAATTTATAAGAGGTTAGGCTTCCCATAACTTCACTTGCAATCAAATTAATCTTCGCGCTACGACCTGCACCTGTCGTTCCGGATGCTGCGACAACAACAACATCGCTCAGATCTGCAATCTTTGCTGCAGGTGCGGTACCTAAAGCAATCGCTGTGGCGTAACAACCAGGATTAGCGACCTTGGAAGATTTTGCGATATTTGCACGCGCTCCTGGAAGCTCTGGGGCGCCATAGGTCCATGTACCAGCGTGAGTTCCACCGTAATACTTTTCCCACTTAGCACCGTCTTCTAAACGATAGTCAGCTCCAAGATCAACAAACTTTGCTTTTGGGCTAAGGGATGCGATAACTGCTGCGCTCTCGCCGTGTGGCAGCGCAAGGAAAATCAGCTCGCATTGTTCGAAATCGCTGGCCTTAAAGGATGAAAAAGATTGACCTGCATAAGAAGTTAACTGCGGATGTACCGAAACGATTTGCTCGCCCGCATTGCTATGGGCCGTAACGCAGCAAACTTCAAACTCTGTGTGCCCAGCCAATAAACGCAGGAGTTCTCCCCCCGCGTAGCCGCTAGCTCCAATAACTCCGATTTTCATGGAATGAGGATAGCATAAATATGCAATTTAGCGCATATTTATGCAGTACGAAGAACGGCGCCAGTGGCCTTTTCGGCGGCAACTACCGCCGCTTCGCGCATTTCTGAAACCTCAGCCCCTGTAAGAGTGCGATCAGGTGCGCGGAAAGTTAGCGTGAAGGCCAGCGAGATTTTGCCGTCACCAATCTTGTCGTAGCGATCAAAGAGTGCAATGGACTCGAGTAAATCCCCTGCACCGCTGCGCAGAGCGCTTTCTACTTCGAGTGCTGTGACAGATTGATCGACGATTAGTGCGACATCTTGAACGGCCGCGGGCATAGTGCCAACTCTGGTTGGTCGAACGATTTGAGAATCTGGCAAAGCACTTAGTCCAACTGCAAAGGCAACGCTTCGTTCTGGCAAACCGTACTTGGCAATAATACGTGGGTGAATCTCACCGGCATGTGCAACTGCCTTGCCATCAACGATTAATTCGGCGCAGCGGCCAGGATGCCACGGCGCAAAATCGGAACGTTTAATCGTCCATTCAAGGTTGCAAAGTTGCAAGATATCTTGGGCATAAGCGATTGCATCTTGCCAGTTATAGGGGCGAGCTTTGCCTTGCCAATCTTCGCTTTCAACTTTACCGACCAATACACCTGCCACATGAAACGCCTGTGGTGGAACGCTGGCATAGATCGATTGGATTGTTTTGGCATCAGGACGGCTTCCGATAACCGGAGAAACAGCTGGAACCAGCCTCTGCGCGCTGCGGAAGATCGAACCCATTTCAAAGATCGCAAAATCTTTTGCACCTCGGCTGATGTTTCGCGCCGCTACTTCGACAAGGCCTGGTACTAAGTGAACACGCATGAGCGGGAACTCTTCAGACATTGGATTTGCGATGCGATACGTGGAAGCGCGTTCTCCAACGAATCCCATCTGATCGATGGTCTCTTGATTGGTAAATGGGAATGTTTGAACTTCTGCCAAACCGCGTGCAGCGAGCATTGCAGAGATAGCTCGGCGCCGTTTCTGCGTTGGCGTAAGGCTGGCGTGATTTGGACGTGGTGGAAGGATCGATGGAATCTTGTCGTAACCAATCATGCGGGCTACTTCTTCAGCCAAATCTGAAGGTGTTAACAAGTCTGCGCGCCAAGATGGAGGATCAACGGTGAATGACTTTTCATCTACATCGCAGCCAATTACTCGCAGAACGCGCGCGATTTCAGCAGGTGCAACTTCTAGCCCCAGAATCTTTGAAATATAGGTCGGATCGAGTTTCACAACAGGCGCATACTTTGGTTCGCCAGCAACAACCGTTGCGACATGTTTGGCAGAACTATGCGCAGTTAAGAGCTGAACAAAGCGCGCTGATGCAAACTCAGCAAGCGATGGATCCACGCTGCGCTCAAGTCGACGCGATGCTTCAGAGGAAAGTTTATGGCGACGAGAGTTCTTAGCGATTAATACCGGATCAAAGCGAACTGCTTCAAGTGCAATTTCAGTTGTGTTCTCGGATATCTCAGAAGACTGTCCGCCCATCGTGCCTGCAAGTGCCAACGGTTGCTTATCGTCACAGACCATTAAATCTTCTGAATCAAGCTGGCGAACTTGGCCATCAAGGGTTGTAAATGGTTGTGCCTTACCAGCGCGCTTGATGGTTAGGCCACCAGAGATCTTCGCTTTATCAAATGCATGTAGCGGCTGACCGAGTTCAAGCATTACATAGTTAGTTACATCCACAACTAGCGAGATTGAACGCATTCCCATCTTCTCGATGCGACGTCGCATCCAAATCGGAGTGGTTGCAGATGGATCGAAATCTGAGAGCGTGCGGAGGTAGAAGACCGATGCTGTTGCAGGATCTTCAATCTTTGCAGCAACGCCTTTGCCAGTCTCTTCAAACTTCAAAGCACGAAGTGGCTCAACTGGATCCTTAAAGTTAAGTCCAAGTGAGCCAGCTACCTCGCGAGCTATACCGCGAATACTTAGCGCGTAACCACGATCCGGATTAACGGCAACATCAAAAATTGTGTCGTTAATTTCGAGAACTGCGATTGCATCTGCGCCGATCTCAACTTCGCCTTCGGCAAAGACCATGATTCCTGAGTGATCATCACCTAAACCGAGCTCGCGTGAAGAACAGATCATGCCATTAGAAGTTTTTCCGTAAGTCTCGCGCGCTCCGATTTTGAAATCTCCCGGCAAGACTGCGCCAGGGAGAGCGGCGACGACTATGTCGCCAACCGCGAAGTTAGTGGCGCCGCAGATTACATAGCGAGTTTCCTTCTCTCCGCAATCGATTCCAACATAACGAATTGGCTTCTTAAACTCGGTTATCTCTTCAATAGTTAAAACTTTGGCAAAGGTCAGTGGACCCGTTAAATCAGCGCCCGCTTCAATGATCTCTTCGACTTCAAAGCCAACGCGGATCAGGCCATTAGAGATTTCTTCGGCAGAAATCTTTGCCGGAACATCTACAAATTCACGGATCCAAGATAGAGGTGCGCGCATATTAGAGTCCTACTCCGAACTGGCGCGTGAAACGGAGATCGCCTTCGACTATGGCGTGCATATCGGGAACGTTGTGACGAACCATAAGAGTGCGTTCAAGTCCCATGCCGAATGCAAAGCCGCTGTATACATCTGTATCAATGCCGCAAGTTGCGAGAACTTTTGGATTTACCATGCCGCAACCGCCCCATTCGATCCAGCGACCGTTGAAGAAGATATCTACCTCTGCACTTGGCTCAGTAAATGGGAAGAAGGATGGACGTAAACGCGTTGTTACATCGGGTCCAAACATCGCTTGGGCAAAGTTATTCAACTACCAAACCTTCGACTTGGTGGAATACCGGACTGTGCGTCGCATCGAGTTCGTCGGCGCGAAATGTGCGACCAGGGCAGATCATGTAGATAGGAGGTTGATGTTCAAGCATAGAACGAATCTGCACTGGTGAGGTTTGGGTGCGAAGAACCATTCCCGATTCAACAGGTTCAATGTAGAAAGTATCTTGCATCGTGCGTGCTGGATGATCTGCCGGGATATTTAAAGCATCAAAGTTGAGCCAGCCAGATTCAAGTTCTGGTCCTTCTTCAACTGCGTAACCTTGTTCGATAAAGAAATCGCTAATCTCGTTCTTGATAATCGTAATTGGATGTAATCCCCCGCGATGTACGCGATTTACCGGAAGAGTTATGTCTACAACTTCTTCCAGCAAAACTTTGGCGTCACGTTCTGCCTCTAGCTTTTCGGTTGCTTTTTCAAGTGATGCCGCGATCGCTGCCTTTGCCTCACCGATTAACTTGCCGGCACTGGCCTTTTCCCCTGGAGCGAGTGAACCTAAACCGCGACTGGCGAGTGAGATCGGAGCTTTATCGCCGAGATGGGCAAGGCGTGCACTTTTTAAAGAATCGAGGTCGCCCGCAGCGGCGAAAGCCTTGGCGGCATCGCTAACCCATTTTTCGATTTCTGCGGGGCTCATAGCGAAATCTTAACCTGTGACCTTTCAAAGATGCGGGATATTTGAACGAAGATCCGATTAAAGAGCAGCGAGATGGAACATAACAATTGAGGCTGCCGCGGAAAGATTGAGGCTCTCGGCGTTGCCTTTCATTGGAATATTTACTGCAATAACATCGCCGCTAATCAAGGTATCAATGCCGCGCGCTTCATTTCCGAATATCGCTACACAATCTCCAACTTTTTCAAGTTCTAAAAGCGAAGTCTTTCCCTGCGCGGATAGCGCCAACTTGGTAATGGTTGGGAATTTCTCGGAGAGTGTTGAAAGAGTGATTCCCGAATAAAGCGGAATATGCCAGAGCGATCCCGCAGTTGCGCGAACTACCTTTGGCGAATACATATCGACGCTTCCGGGGGATGTGATCACCGCATCAATACCCATAGCGTCGGCACTGCGCAGAATTGTTCCAGCATTTCCTGGATCTTGAATTTCATGTAGATAAATAAATCTTGAACTACCGCTCAACTTTAGATCAGAAAATTCATTACGCCCGATTTCACAGACGCTAAGGATTCCTTGCGGTGTAATCGTTGAGGACATTGCAGCCATTACCGGCTCGCTAACCAAAATTGTTTCGACGCTTGATGTATCCAAACCGGCGGTATCGATGCGCGATTGGCCACTCTCAGTTAAAAAGAGAGTTTTAATCTTTGGACCAGACGCTGCTGCTAACGCTTCGCGGGCGCATTGCAGGCCTTCGGCGATAAATTCTCCATGCTCTCCGCGCTCTTTATTGCCGCGGGATGAAATAAGAGCCTTCACCCGCGCGATATGCGGCGAGTGAAGGCTTTCAATCATATTTATATATTTAATTAAATTAGCAACAAATAGCCTGGAAGAACTAAGCGCTGACTAGGTTCTTGCGAGCTAGATCAACAAGGGTCTTAAATGTTGCTGGATCATTTGTAGCGATGTCGGATAGAACGCGACGATCAACTTCAACGCCAGCAGCCTTTAGGCCTTGGATGAAACGGTTGTAAGTCATTCCGTTTTCGCGGGCTGCAGCGTTAATACGCTGAATCCATAGCTGACGGAAATCAGCCTTTGTGAAAAGACGGGAACGCTGACCGCGGTATCCGCTAGCGCGTTCAAGGGTTGTGCGACGCTTCTTAGCAGCGTGAACTCCACGTTTTACTCTCATTTAATTCACACTCCTTACTTAAGGCCAAGCATGCGCTTGGCTGTCATTGCGACGGTTGGCTTTGCTGCTTGTTCGGTACTCAAACGACGAGTTACGCGAGATGACTTACGCTCCAAAAGGTGGCGCTTGCCTGCACGCTCGTGCATGATCTTTCCTGAACCGGTTACGCGAAAAGTCTTCTTCGCGCCACTGTGGGTCTTCATCTTTGGCATTTATCTTCTCCTGTACTTCGTCGTCTTATAAAACTTGAAAAACTTTTGAAACTAGAAAAACTCTTTACTTCTCTTCTGCCGCCTCGAGCGCTGCCTTTTCCTTGGCTGCGCGCGCTGCCTTCTGCTCTGCAACCGCTTCAGTCTTCTTCTTCGTCGGTCCCAGCACCATCGTCATATTTCGACCCTCTTGCTTAGGGGCGAACTCAACAAAAGCAACTTCTGCAACATCTTCTGCAAGACGTTGTAGCAATTTAAAACCAAGCTCGGGGCGAGTTTGTTCGCGTCCGCGAAACTTCATCGTGATCTTTACCTTGTCGCCACCCTTTAGGAATTTCACAATTGCGTTACGTTTAGTTTCGTAATCGTGATTTTCAATCTTTGGTGTCAATCGCACTTCCTTCACCACAATGTGGGTCTGGTTCTGACGGGCTTCACGGGCTTTCTGGGCTACTTCATACTTATATTTGCCGAAGTCCATAATTTTGCATACAGGTGGAGTGGCATCAGGTGCGATCTCTACGAGATCTAATCCGACTTCATCTGCCATCTGTAGCGCCGTGTCGATATCTACAACTCCAACTTGGTCTCCGGTATGTCCAATGAGACGAATTTGAGGTGTGCGGATACGGTCATTGATGCGCGGTTCAGTTGTGATTTGTGCTCCTTAGTTGGTTTGCTACTTCTTGAACGCTGTTCTCTTTTGAACTTCGTTCTGTCGATTTTGACTTTAGTAGCCGGGGTTTACCGCAGAAATCGCGCACCGCTAAGGAAAGAAAAGCGCGCCCGTGGGGCGGCTAACTTTCGACAAACCAGCCAGCTCCTCTAGTTACATTTAGTACTAGTTCTAGGGCCGAGAAGGTGGGAGCGGTGAGCTCCTCTTGCAGTAGCCAAAGCCACTGGTCTGAGGCGAACTTTACCGTTAAGCGCCCATCGCGTGCAAACCGCCGTCTACATGCACGATTTCAGCAGTAGTTTTTGGAAACCAGTCAGATAAAAGGGCTACCGCGGCCTGGGCAGCAGGCACTGGATCGGTGACATCCCACTCCAAAGGTGAGCGCTCGTTCCAGACTTTTTCGAACTCGTCGAATCCAGGAATCGATTTTGCCGCCATAGTGCGAATCGGACCAGCCGCAACCAAGTTAACGCGAATATTTTCTGCTCCTAAATCGCGCGCTAAGTAACGAGAAGTTGATTCAAGCGCTGCTTTGGCAACGCCCATCCAGTCGTACTTCGGCCAGGCAACAGTGGCATCGAAATCCAGGCCAACAACAGAGCCGCCTCCGTTAAATAGTGGGCGCGCTGCCATCGTTAAATAGGAAATTTCCACCGAGCGCTGCTTCGGGGGCAAAACCAATTGAGTGAACAACGCCATCAAGGTGTGGGAGATGTTCTTTAACTCGACCGGAAAGAGCATCGAGATGTTCTTGATTTGTAACATCGAGTTCGATGACTGGAGCTGGTTGTGGCAAGCGACCTGAAATACGAGTAGTCAAACTCATTACGCGACCGTAAGAAGAGAGCAGTACGTTGGCGCCTTGTTCCTGCGCAATCTTGGCAATATGGAAAGCGATCGAGCCATCTGTTAATACGCCAGTTACAAGAATATTTTTACCTTGAAGAATTCCCATTTAATGTCCCATTCCTAATCCGCCATCTACTGGAATCAAAGCACCCGTGATGTAACCACTTGCAGGTGATGCCACAAAGCTAACTACTTTTGCGATCTCATCTGCAGAGCAGAAACGACCGAGCGGCACAGAAGCAGCGATTTCGGATCTGCGTTTTTCATCGAGGGCTGCCGTCATATCAGTTTCGACAAATCCTGGAGCGATCACATTTGCGGTAATACCGCGGGAACCAAGTTCGCGAGCAAAAGAACGAGCCATTCCGAGTAGACCAGATTTACTTGCCGAGTAGTTAACCTGGCCAGCAGCTCCGACTCCCCCGACAACAGATCCAATAAATATAAGTCGTCCGCGTTTTAACTTAAGCAGACCCTTGGTCGCTCGTCTTGCAACGCGAAAGGCGCCAGTTAAATTGGCGTTGATAACGCTCTCAAAATCTTCATCTGACATTCGCATGACTAGACCATCTTTGGTGATGCCGGCGTTAGCCACGATGATTTCAGGCAAACCCCATTGCGATTCAATTTCAGCGAAGGCGGCATCAACGCTTTCAGAGGAAGTCACATCCATCTGCACTGCGCTAAATCCTGCTGGTGCGCTGCCACTGCGATAGGTGACTACTACGTGATGGCCATCTGCTTGAAGTGATTGCGCGATCGCTAATCCAATACCGCGATTTCCGCCGGTGACCAGAGCGATTGCTTTTGATTCCTCGGACATATGACAAAACTTACCCTGCTACTTACGCGTAACTTGCCGTTTTCGGCGGGCGCGCCACGGAGATGCGCCTTACTCTTGGGCTATGGCGATCCGACGCAAGTCAGCAAGTAAGGCTCCTGCGGTTTATGACATCACCGCCGCTCCTGCATCACTGACTCGTGATCAAGCAGGGCGTCAACGTCGCTACTTCTATTCAATGATGATCCGTACCTTTTGCTTCATTCTGACGGTGATTCTGCCTAGTCCTTATCGCTGGTTTGCACTCCTAGGCGCAGTAACGCTTCCATATTTTGCAGTAGTCATCGCAAATGCTGGTCGTGAGTCTTTTGCGCCGGGCTCTGGCTTGGTTTCAGATAAAGCGAAATCCCTAGAGTAAATAATCTTTCTAGAATTATCGATTGGCTAGACTCAACACATGTCTAGTGAGCGCTCTTCAGAGAAGGAATCTAATACTTTTCTAAAGCATCTTCTCGCGCTATTACTAATCTTGGGATGTCTCTGGGCTAGTCAGTGGCAGTTCCAACGCGGTATAGATCGCCAAGATCGTAACCAAGGTATTGAGGCGCAGTTAACTCTTACTCCAGTCGAATTGAAAGAGATAAAAGATAATTTTGTGAAGTACGAATGGCGCACGGTTACAGTAGAAGGTTCCTTCGATACAACCAATCAAATTCTTCTTAAGAATCGATACTTTGAAGGCGTCTATGGCTATGAGGTACTAACTAGATTTACCGCAAGCGATGGCCGATCTTTCTGGGTTGATCGTGGATGGGTAAAAGCTGGCAAGGATGCAGCTACCGCACCAGTTGTCTCTACTGCCCCGACCGGTGCAGTTTCTCTAACTGCTCGTCTTCGCTTAGATAGATCACTTCCACAAGGCGCTTTCTTCGCACTTCCTGCAAGTGGCGCAGGAATGATCTCGAAGTTAAACGCCCAATCAGATTCGACATCCGAAGGTTTCTACTTAGATTTACTGAGCGGTTCGCAACCATCACTGACTCCAGCTGTGCCTGCGCAAGTGCCTGAACTAAGCGATGGGCCACATATTGCGTACTCGCTGCAATGGATCTTCTTCGCCGGGCTAATTATCTACGGCAGAATCTTAATTAGGCGTGGTCAAATCTTGACGAGCAAAGAGCTCGGAATAGAGCCCACCAGTTAGCACTAGCTCCTCATGTTTTCCGCGTTCGGCGATGGATCCATTTTCAAGAACGATTATCTGATCTGCGCCCATGACGGTACTCAAGCGATGCGCAATCACAATACTGGTGCGTCCATATAACGCTTGCGCTAGCGCCTTTTGAACTAACTCTTCATTTTCAGAATCAAGATGAGCGGTTGCTTCATCGAGAATTACGATGCTTGGAGATTTCAACAATAATCTTGCAATTGCCAAACGTTGTTTTTCGCCGCCAGATAAGCGGTGGCCGCGCTCTCCAACCATTGTCTCCAAACCGTTTGGAAGAGATGAGACTAGATCCCAAATCTGCGCTGCCTCACAAGCTACCTTCATCTCATCGAGTGTGGCATCGCTCTTGGCATATCTTAGATTTTCGGTAATTGTGGCGTGGAAAAGATGTGAATCTTGCATAACAACACCAATTGATCCACGAAGTGAGTTAAGGGTGAAGTTGCGAATATCTTCGCCATCAATCGAAATGGAACCACCCGTGACATCGTAAAGTCTTGGAAGTAACGCGCTGATAGTTGTCTTTCCTGCACCCGACGGACCAACGAGCGCTGTTACCGTTCCAGGTTTTACTTCAAATGAGATTCCTTTGAGAATCTCTTCAGAGTCCTTTACCTCAGGTAGAGAAGCGGCTTCAAGGGAGGCAAGAGAGATCTCTTGTGCTTTCGGATAGGTAAAGCGCACCTCATTAAAGGTAATTGCAGGCGTCTTACTTTCCAACTTCTTCGGTGCTGATTTCTCTTTGACCATAGGTTCTAGATCAAGGACTTCGAAGACTCGCTCAAAAGAGACCAGCGCGCCCATAACATCCACGCGAACTGTGGCCAGAGCGACCAGTGGACCGTAAAGCCGAGCGAGCAAAGTGGTTATTGCAATCAAGCTTCCAACGGTTATCGAACCATCAATCGCTAGATGTCCGCCGATGCCATAAGCAATTGCAGTGGCAAGAGCAGCAATACTTATCAACGCAATGAAGAAGAAGGTGTTGAGCATCGCCATTGAGATACCGATATCGGCGACTTTACGTGCTTTGGTCTTAAACTCTTTTGATTCCTGATTTAGATCACCATAAAGCTTTACCAAGAGCGCCCCAGATACGTTGAAACGTTCGGTCATCGTCGATGACATTTGGGCATTTACTTCAAATGAATCTCGGGTGTAACCCTGCAGGCGTGAACCGATCCACTTTGTTGGAGCTAAGAAAATTGGCAGCAGGAGAAGCGAGGCTACGGTGATCTGCCAGCTAAGCGCCAACATAGTTCCAACTACCAAGACCAGGGTCAGAACATTGCTGATGATTCCGGAGAATGTGGATGTAAATGCGCGTTGGGCTCCAATAACATCGGAATTAATTCGGGAAATTAACGCACCAGTCTGAGTGCGCGTAAAGAATGCGATCGACTGCTCTTGAACATGGCGAAAGACTTGAGAGCGAAGATCATAGATAAGACCTTCGCCAATCTTTGCTGAAATCCAACGTACAACGATATTTACCAGAGCGCTAGCGATAGCAAGGAGCGCAACCGCTACCGCCATAGTTGTGACGACTGAGCGATCTTTAGGAATTACTCCGTTATCGATAAGTTCGCGAAGCAGAAGCGGGGTGGCCACGGTTAGAACTGCGTCGGCAATTAAACAGATTAGAAAGAGCGCAAAGACCGATTTATATGGGATCGCATAGGCAAATATTCGCTTTAACGTGCCGGGCTTTAACTTGGCGTTTTTTACAGATTGATCAGAACTTAAAGTGCGAAGCGCCATCCAGCCAGCATGCATTGACATAAAGAGCTTCCGATCAAATAAATTGCTAGATCGCTAACGCTAATTTAGGTTAGACGGTAAAACCAAGCGCACGTAGTTGTTCGCGCCCATCATCTGAAATCTTATCTGGACCCCAAGGTGGCATCCATACCCAGTTGATCTTTACATCCGAAGTATGAGGTGCGAGTGCTTGACGAGTTTGATCTTCGATTACATCCTGCAATGGACAAGCCGCAGATGTCAGAGTCATATTTAGTACGGCGATATTGTTATCGTCGACCATTACATCGTAGATAAGGCCAAGATCAACAACATTGATTCCGAGCTCGGGATCGACGACATCCTTCATCGCCTCTGTTACATCATCAACTGTTGCAGCCATTATTTTCTCCGTTTTGTAGATTGCTCTGGTTAGATCTTACTAGCCCTTGGATTGGGCTTGAACGCTGGCATCTTTAAATGCCATCCAGCCCAACAGGGCACATTTGATTCGTGCGGGATATTTAGAAACGCCAGCAAAGGCGACTGCATCTTCCAGGAGATCTTCATCTCCAGTCACCGCACCTTTACTCTGCATTAGGGCGACAAACTCATCAAAAACTCGGTAAGCATCTGAAATGCTCTTACCGATTAACAGGTCTGTGAGAACCGAGACGCTGGCTTGAGAGATCGAACAACCAACGCCATCCCAAGTGATTGCGGATACTTCGCCGTTCTTGATCGTTACATTTAAATCAATTTCATCGCCACAAGAAGGGTTTACGTGGTGAACCTGTGCGTCGTAAGTCGCTGATAGCTTCTTGTTCTGCGGGTTCTTATAGTGATCAAGGATCACTTCCTGATAAAGGTTATCGAGTTGCATTAGCCGAAGTATTTCTGCGCAGCAAGGATCGATTCACAAAGTTGATCGATATCTTCGGTGGTGTTGTAGAGATAGAAACTTGCACGGGTTGTAGCGGCAACGCCCATCTTGCGAGTTAGTGGCCAGGCGCAGTGATGTCCCGTGCGAACTGCGATTCCCGCATCATCTAAAAATTGTCCTAAGTCATGCGGATGAATTTCACCGAGTGTGAAGGAAACCGCTCCCCCACGCATATCCGTATTTAGAGGGCCGAGAATACGAAGTGAATCAATACCGGACATTGCATCTAGCGCATATTTAGTGAGTTCGATTTCATGTTTATGGATCGCACCCATTCCGATCTTTGTTAAGTACTTGAGTGCGACCCCTAAGCCAACAATCTGCGCCATATTTGGAACGCCTGGTTCAAATTTACGAGGTGCTGGTGCCCAAGTTGCTTCAGTCATAGTCACTGACTCGATCATCGATCCGCCAAATAGGAATGGCGGAAGTTCTTCGAGTAAATTCGCTCTTCCCCAGAGAACTCCAACTCCAGTTGGTCCAACTGCTTTATGGCCAGAGAAGGCTAAGAAATCGATATCTAGATCTGCCACGTTAACTGGCATATGCGGCACAGATTGGCAAGCATCAAGGATGAAAACGGCGCCTACATCGTGTGTGCGCTTTACCAAATCTTCCAATGGAACAATAGTTCCGAGAACATTTGATTGGTGAGTTAGCGCAACAATCTTGGTCTTCGTCGTAATAATAGAATCGATATTTGAGAGATCTAAGCTTTCAGAACCGCACCTGTGCGCGCTGCTAGTTGTTGCCAAGGAATCAAATTGGCATGGTGCTCCATCTCGGAGACCACAATTTCATCGCCAGCGTTTAGGTGGAACTTATTTCCAACAGGTGCTGAACCGATCGAATAGGCCAAGAGATTTAGCGCCTCTGTGGAACTCTTGGTGAAGACGATTTCATCATCTTTTCCACCTAGGAAATTAGCGACAATTCGGCGAGCAGATTCGATTCCTTCAGTAGCTTCTTCGGCTAATTGATGCGCTCCGCGATGGGCAGCCGCGTTATGTAGCCTGTAGAAATTACTCTCCGCATCGATAACGACGTTCGGCTTCTGGCTTGTTGCACCGCTATCTAGATAGACCAGGCGCTTTCCATCACGGATCTTGCGATCAAAGATCGGAAAATCCGCGCGGATAGCGACTGCATCAAATGGCATTAAATTTAGTAATTGCGATGTTACGCAGTTACGTACTCCGCATACCCATTTGCTTCGAGTTTATCTGCAAGTTCTGGTCCACCTTGTTCAACGATCTTGCCGTTGGCAAATACGTGAACAAAATCTGGCTTGATGTAGCGGAGGATTCGGGTGTAGTGAGTGATCAATAGAACGCCAAGATCATTCGCTGCCTTCGCACGGTTGACGCCCTCAGAGACGATGCGAAGCGCATCAACATCTAGACCTGAATCTGTCTCATCGAGAATAGCCATCTTTGGCTTGAGTAGTTCTAGCTGCATGATTTCGTGGCGCTTCTTTTCTCCACCAGAGAAACCTTCATTGACATTGCGTTGTGCAAAAGATGGATCCATACTCAAAGCTTCCATCGCGCCTTTAACTTCGCCGACCCAAGTACGTAACTTAGGCGCTTCGCCGCGTAGCGCAGTTGCTGCAGTACGAAGGAAGTTAGAGACAGATACGCCAGGAACTTCTACTGGATATTGCATCGCCAAGAAGAGACCGGCCTTAGCGCGCTCATCGACAGTCATCTCAAGAACATCTGCACCATCTAGCGTGACTGTGCCGCTGGTGATTGTGTACTTTGGGTGTCCCGCAATTGAGTAGGCAAGAGTTGATTTTCCTGAACCATTTGGGCCCATGATGGCGTGGGTTTCACCAGATTTGATAGTGAGGTCGACGCCTTTAAGAATTTCAACTGAACCGTTCTCGGTTTCAACAGAGACTTTAAGTCCGCGGATTTCTAGAGTGCTCATCAATTTTCCTCGCTACGCATCTACCGTGACGGAGTCTCCGTCAACGCTTACTGAATAAGTCTTAATTGGTGCAACTGCTGGCGGAGTTAACGCTTCGCCTGTACGAAGATCAAACTCTGCACCATGAAGCCAGCACTCGATCTTGAAATCTGTAATGTCACCTTCTGATAGAGAAGCATCTGAATGTGAACAGGTGTCATCAACAGCAAATACCTCATCGCCGATGCGGGCTACGCAGATGGCTTGACCATCTTTTTCGATCTTGACCGGCTTACCCGAAGTTAACTCGCTAAGTTTTAGATCGCTCATTTACGAACCAGCCTTTGCAAGCTCGCCATCGATACGATCCATAAGGCGATCTTGAATCTCTTCCACGCCAATCTCAGAGACGATTTCATTGAAGAAGCCGCGAACCACTAAGCGACGAGCATCTGCTGCATTAATGCCACGTGACATCAAGTAGAAGAGTTGTTCGTCGTCGAAGCGACCAGTTGTACTGGCATGTCCTGCTCCAACGATCTCGCCAGTTTCAATCTCCAAGTTAGGAACTGAATCTGCGCGCGCTCCATCGGAGAGCAAGAGATTGCGGTTTAGCTCGTAAGTATCTGTGCCTTCAGCTGCAGCGCGGATAAAGACATCACCAATCCAGACGGTATGCGCCCCATCTCCTGCAAGTGCGCCCTTGTAGTTAACGCGTGACTTTGCATTTGGGACTTTGTGATCAACAAACATACGATGTTCGAAGAACTGTCCAGAAGTTGCAAAGTAAACGCCTAATAGCTCACAGGATGCGCCAGGTGCAATGAAATCAACTGTTGGAAGTAAACGAACAAGTGATCCACCTACCGTTACAACGATTGACTTAAAAGTTGCATCGCGATCGACGATTGCATGGTGGCGGCCGGCGTGAATTGTCTTTCCATCCCACTCTTGCAAAGTCACCAACGTTAAGTTCGCTCCCGGTGCGACTGAGATTTCCATATCTTCTGCAAGGTGAGTATCGCCAGAGTTCTCGATGATCACAGTTGCCTTGGCATGGTTTTCGATTCGGATCTGAACTCGAGAGAGTTCAGCGGAATCTGTAGCGCCAGAGCTGCGATTTAAGAAGATCGGCGCTGCAACTTCTGTGTTTGCCTTGATGGTTAGAACGGCGACATCTGCTGCGTTTTCGCGGATACGGCCAACAATTGCATCATCGCTTTCAGTTAACGGAGCGGCTAACTCGCGTGAGATTCTTTCGAAGCTGACGCCTTCTGCGGCAACGCCCTTAAGCGAAAGCGATCGGCGATCTGCAATTACTGCAGTGCCATCATGAAGACCACCTAAACGCTTTAACGGAGTAAAGCGCCAGGCCTCTTCTCGCCCAGTAGGCGTTAAGTAGTTAGTGGTGAGCGTTGTCATTAACCGACAGCACCTTCCATCTGAAGTTCAATTAGTCGGTTTAACTCAAGTGCATACTCCATTGGAAGTTCGCGTGCAATGGGTTCGATAAAGCCACGAACGATCATCGCCATGGCCTCATCTTCTGTTAAGCCACGTGACATCAAATAGAAGAGCTGATCATCACTGATCTTTGAAACAGTTGCTTCGTGGCCCATTGAAACATCGTCTTCGCGGATATCGACATATGGGTATGTGTCAGAACGTGAAATTGTGTCAACCAATAGCGCGTCACACTTAACCGTGCTCTTTGAGTGATGCGCACCTTCTTGAACTTGTACGAGTCCGCGGTAAGAAGTACGACCACCGCCGCGGGCAACTGATTTAGAGATAACTGAAGAAGATGTGTAAGGCGCTGCGTGAACCATCTTTGCACCTGAATCTTGATGTTGTCCGGGACCAGCGAATGCTAGTGAGAGCGTTTCGCCCTTTGCATGTGGACCCATCAACATAACTGCTGGGTACTTCATGGTTACCTTGGAACCGATATTTCCATCGACCCATTCCATCGTTGCACCCTCAGCGCAAGTAGCGCGCTTGGTTACGAGGTTGTAAACGTTGTTAGACCAGTTTTGAATCGTGGTGTAACGAACGCGTGCACCCTTCTTTACGATGATTTCTACGACTGCTGAGTGAAGTGAATCTGATTTGTAGATTGGCGCTGTGCAGCCTTCTACATAGTGGATATATGAATCTTCATCGGCAATGATCAAGGTGCGCTCGAACTGACCCATGTTTTCGGTGTTGATTCGGAAATATGCCTGCAATGGAATTTCGACGTGTACGCCCTTTGGTACGTAGATGAATGAACCACCAGACCACACGGAAGTGTTGAGAGCTGCAAACTTGTTATCTCCAACTGGAATAACTGAACCGAAGTACTCTTTAAATAGTTCTGGGTGTTGCTTGAGGCCGCTATCTGTATCAAGGAAGATAACGCCCTGGGCCGCGAGATCTTCGCGGATTGAGTGATAAACAACTTCTGATTCGTACTGCGCTGCAACGCCAGAGACCAAGCGTTGCTTTTCTGCTTCTGGGATACCTAGACGATCGTAAGTGTTTTTGATTTCTTCAGGTAGATCATCCCAAGTCGCGGCCTGCTTCTCGGTAGAGCGAACGAAGTATTTGATGGTGTCAAAGAAAATTCCAGAAAGGTCTGATCCCCATGATGGCATCGGCTTCTTCTCAAACAGTGACAAGCCTTTAAGGCGCAGGTCTAGCATCCACTGTGGTTCGTCCTTCTTGGAAGAGATATCGCGAACGACATCTTCGTTAATGCCACGTTTCGAGTTTGCGCCAGCATCGTTGCCATCTGACCAACCGTATTCGTAGTTTCCAAGACCTTCGAGCTCTGGATGTGCTGTTGTCATTTTTGCGCCTTTCCGGCTTTTGCTTGAGTGTTTATCTTTGGAACTTGCTTTATAACTTGCTTGGTAATTTGAGGAATATATGTCGTGCAAACACCATCGCCGTGTGCGATGGTAGCTAAACGCTGTACGTGAGTTCCGAGCAGATTTGAAAGCGCCTCTGTCTCGGCTTCACATAGCTGGGGAAACTCAGCGGCGACGTGTGCAATCGGGCAATGGTGCTGACAAAGTTCTTCACCTGTCCCACGTGGACCGACGCTTGCGGCATAACCTTGTTCGGTTAGGAACTCAGCAAGTGATGCGACTTTGTCATCGCTCTTTGAAATAGAAGAACTCGCTTTACGAACCATGTCATCGGCGCGTGATTGCGCAAATGCGCTAACGAGATGTTCTCCAGATTGTGCAGACATAAACTTGAGAGCAGCAACGGCTAGATCGTCGTAAGAATGTTCGAACTTCTCGCGCCCGTTATCGGTCATCACGAAAACTTTGGATGGTCGACCACGCCCGCGCGATGGTGCAACTCGTGGATCGCGCGCTTCGAGAATTCCATCCGCGACAAGCAGGTCTAAGTGGCGGCGAATTCCAGCTGGCGTAAGACCTAAGCGCTCGCCCAAGGCAACAGCGGTAGATGGTCCATTTTCAAGGATTGAGCGGGCGACGGCATCGCGGGTACGCGGATCATCTCCCACGATGGCGCTCGGACGTTCCTTGATTTTCACAACACTATTGTGTCTTAATTCATGCCATCTCGCCACTTCTACGGCGTGACTTTGACCGCCTCTTTCCTCGCGCGGTCTTAGGCTAAGGCTATGAAGCTGCGCAGATTCCTCTACGGCGCGCTACTAACTTTGCAAGCTGGATTGGTCTTGACCGGTGGCGCAGTGCGAATTACGGGATCAGGCCTGGGCTGCCCAACTTGGCCAGAATGCACACCTGGTTCATATACGCCGGTTCCTCATCAAGCAGAAGGTCAGTTACATGCTTGGATCGAGTTTGGAAATCGTTTATTAACCTTTGCACTCGTTGCAGTGTCACTAGCAGTTCTGATTCATGTTCTCTATAAACGTCGCCGCGATCTGCGCTCGCTAGCTATCGGACAACTTCTTGGAATTCTTGGTCAAGGCGTTCTTGGGGGAATAACTGTTCTCACCGATTTACATCCGCTACCAGTGGCTGGCCATCTTTTGCTATCGATAATTCTGATCGCTGGCGCGGCATCGCTTTACTCGAGACGAGAGTATTCAGCTCGCCCGCGCACAGATCTGGATAAATTAACAAAGCGAATCTCACTCTTACATATCGGATTAACTTTCGTGGTGATTATTCTCGGAACAATCGTGACCGGATCTGGTCCACATGCAGGAGATGAGAAGGCACAGCGCTTTGGATTCGATATTCGCGTTGTTGCATGGCTGCATGCCGATGCGGTCATTGCGCTGCTGGGTCTAACTGCAGCCTTCTTCATTCTGGTTCGAAGCGATAAAGAGCTAGTTCGGAGAATTGCCGTTTTCACAGCGATCGCCCTCGCCCAGGGCGCGATTGGTTATATCCAATACTTCACTGGGATACCTGAAATACTTGTGGCTGCTCATCTTCTTGGAGCAACCCTAGTTTGGATCGCAGCGTGGCGAATCCGCATTACCGTTACAAAGACTTTGGTAATTCAATAGTTAAATCAGTAGATGAAAAATACGAATAAAGGATGGCTATGAAGAACTGGACTGAATTAGATGATCGCGCTGTGGTCATTGCCCGTGCACTCGCTATGGATTCAGTTCAAAAGGCTGGCCATGGACATCCCGGTACCGCGATGTCACTTGCCCCAGTTGCC
>JAPLBI010000037.1 GCA_026392815.1 Actinomycetota bacterium | reverse complement strand
GCTAGACCTACTGCATGTGCTGCCTCGATAGTGGCCTCGCGCACAATTGATGTCAGGTCAACATCGGCAGGGGATTGGCGCAGTGCAACAACGTGGGCTGCCATGCGCATTACCGAGAACATATCTAGATCATTTGATGAGGAACAGGAGTCAGTGCCTAGTCCAACTTTGATGCCGGCTTTACGTAGATCGTTAAAGCGTGCCAGGCCTGAACCAAGTTTTAAATTACTGCCGGGGCAGTGGCCAACTGATGCGCCTTTACTTGCCGCAATCTTCATATCTGAATCACTTAAATGAACTCCATGGCCAAAGATTGTTGGCACATCTAATATTCCGGTATCGCGGCACATCCAAGATGCCGGTGTCGCGACAAACTTCAGTTGGAGTTTTGCCATGACGGGTCTGAACATCTTCATTCTCAGCTTCTGTTTCCGAGACATGTAAGTGAACACGTGCGCCGAGCTCTTTAGCGATCGCAGCTACCTGCGTTAAGTTTTCCAGTGAATCTGTATAAGTTGAATGTGGCATTAAATATGTTGGAATATATGGGCCGCCGATTTCAGCTAGTACTGCCTTCCATTGGTGTGCTCGTTCGATGCGCTGTTCCCATTGCAGACCATCAAGGCCTGGGAAATCAAAGAAGATCGGCCCTGCGATATGACGAAGACCAACCCGCACTGCACCGCGATGAGTGGCGGCAGGATTTAAATACATATCCATCGTGGTTGTTGTGCCTGAAAGCAAAGCTTCTAGCGCACCGAGTTCGGTACCTAGTTCGCAGGTTGCCTCATCCATGATCGCACCTTCAGCGGCCCAGACGCGTTCAAGAAAACCTTGCAGGTTTACGCCCTCTGCCCAACCGCGTAGCAGTGACATTCCTAAGTGGGTATGGCTATTGATAAAACCAGGTGCAATTAACTTGCCCGAGGCATCATAACTTTTTGTCGCCCCAGGTTTATCTGTGCCAATGTATGCAATCTTGCCGTCTTTGATACCGATTGAGATATTTTCTAATATCTCATCGCTACCGTTAGAGGTTACTGCGTACCGCGCATTGGTGATTAAGAGATCCATGTTATTTTTTCAACTACGAAGCCAGGATTTTAATCGCACCATCAATGATCGTGATTACATTTCCGGCGCAACCCTTGATGACTTCACCGACGCCTTCGTGGCTAATCTCTTCCTTGGAAAGGCCCGCTGCAGGGTTAGCAACTGCAGCGATTGCGGCGTAGCGAAGGCCTGCTTCACGTGCCAACGTAGCTTCAGGTACACCGGTCATGCCGACCACGGTTACACCCAGCATTGCGCACATTCTGATTTCAGCTGGTGATTCAAAACGAGGACCGTTATAGACCGCGTATATGCCACCCTCGTGCAATTTGATATCTGCTTTCTTCGCAGATTTTGCAAGAGCTTTTTGAATCTTCTTGTCATAAATATAGGTCATATCAATATGCTGAACGCCACCTTCTTGAACTCCATCAAAGAAGGTATCTGCGCGACCATGAGTGAAGTCGATGAAATCATCAACTAACTGCAAGGCGCCCGGCTTTAACTTCTTATCAACGCCGCCAACAACGTTCACGCCGATAACTAGCTCTGCGCCCCAGTTCTTTAGCGCTTGGATATTTGCGCGATAGTTAACTTGGCTAGGTGGCACGGTGTGGTTAACGCCATGGCGAGTTAAGAAAGCAACTTCTGCGCCATGCCATTTTCCAGTTGTGATAACTGCCTGACCATAAGTGGTATCGACAGTTGTAGGGGATTGGCCTTCGAGCGCTGGAAGGTTGTAGAAACCTGTGCCAGCGATGATTGCGATCTTCAATTCATTACTCCTTAAGACCGGCCATGAGACGGCCGATGTAGTTGCGATCTGCATCTTTGGAGTCAACGATCGCAACGATCTTTCCACCCGACATAACCGCGATGCGGTCAGAGAGCGAGAGAATCTCATCGAGTTCGGCAGATACCAAAAGTACACCAGCGCCGTTATCGCGCGCTGAAATTAACTGGTTATGGATAAATTCGATCGAACCAACATCCACGCCACGGGTTGGTTGAGCTGCAACCAAAACTGGAAGTTCTTGGCTTAGCTCTCGCGCAACAACAACTTTCTGCTTATTTCCACCAGAGAGTGAACTCGCTGGGTTAAAGGCTGAAGGTGTGCGGATATCGAATTTTTCAACGAGTTGTTCTGCGTTCTTAGCAACTTCGCCAAGGTTGCGGACCCAACCCTTTGCAAAAGGCGCTTGATCGAATTGGTTTAGAACCAAGTTATCGGCGATCGAGTAATTGGCGACTAGACCATGCTTTTCACGATCTTCAGGTACATGTGAAATACCAGATTCATGAACTGAATGCGGCGCCATATCTTTAGTAGCAACGCCGTTGATCAGAACTTCGCCTGCTTCGCGATGGCGCATGCCGCAGACTGCTTCAACGAATTCGCGCTGACCATTTCCTTCAACGCCGGCGATTCCGAGAATTTCACCTTTATGAAGTACTAGATCTACGCCCTTAACTGACAAGATCTTGCGATCATCGCGAACTTGTAGCCCTTTAACTTCTAGAACAACTGCGCCACGTTTAGCCTCAGTGCGATTTACCTGCAGAACAACTGAACGTCCCACCATCATCTGCGCCAAGCCTGCTTCATCAGTCTCTTTTGGAGATGTTGTTCCGACTAACTTGCCACCGCGCAAGACGACTACGCGATCGGCCACGGCCATTACTTCATGGAGTTTGTGGGTAATCAAGACAACGCCAACGCCTGATTTAGCAAGGTTGCGTATAACACCGAGTAACTCGTCGATCTCTTGTGGAGTAAGCACCGCAGTTGGTTCATCGAGAATTAAAAGCTTTACATCTTTACGCAGCGCCTTAAGGATTTCCACACGCTGTTGCATGCCAACTGGCAGATCTTCGATTACTGCATCAGGATCTACTTCAAGGCCATAGCGCTTTGATAGCGCGATGATTTCTGCGCGCGCTGCCTTCTGATTGATAAAGAGGCCGCGCTTTGGTTCATCGCCCAAGATTAAGTTTTCGGCAACGGTCATAACTGGAACTAACTGGAAGTGCTGGTGAACCATACCGACGCCACGTGAGATAACTCCTGCGGTATCGCCGAAGACGATTGGGGTGCCACCGATCTTGATCTCGCCAGAATCTGGCTTAATCAAACCGAATACTGCTTTCAGCAAAGTGGATTTTCCAGCGCCATTTTCGCCAAGCAGTGCAACAACTTCGCCAGCGTTAACAGTTAGCGAAACGTTGTCATTTGCAACAACTCCGGGATAGCGCTTGGTTACGCCAGTTACTTCAAGAAGAGCGCTCATTGTTACTGTCCCTTCTCATATGGTTGACCTTCTGCAGCAGGTGGTCGCACCTTGCCGGCAGAAATTGTTAAGACAATGATCGTTAAAATATAAGGAAGTGCAGCGGTAATTGTGAAGGAATATTCACAACCTGATCTATCATCAACTGGCTGGCATAAGCCTGAGTTAGCCCGAAGAAGAGCGCTGCCGCAAGTGCACCGAGTGGATTCCAGCGACCGAAGATCATCAAGGC
>JAPLBI010000115.1:1935-2973 GCA_026392815.1 Actinomycetota bacterium | reverse complement strand
GAACATCGCAAACTCTCCGATATCGCAAAAGATGCCGTCTTGTTGATCCGCCTTCGCCCTGAAGAGTTTAATTTAGACGCTGAAAGACTTTCTTGGACCCATGAAGGCATCATCGCCTTCTCAAAGATTTGTTCACATATGGGATGCGCAGTTGCCTTGTACGAACAGCAAACTAAGCACCTGCTCTGCCCTTGCCACCAGTCAACATTTGATGTGACCCGCGCCGCCAAGGTGATCTTCGGGCCAGCTGCTCGCCCACTGCCTCAACTCGCGATAACAGTAGATTCCGAGGGATACTTGGTCGCACAGAATCCATTTAACGAACCGGTCGGACCTAGCTTCTGGGAGCGCTCATCATGACAGCACGTGAAAGAATCGCAGGCAGCGTAGCGAATTACGTTGATGAAAGAACTGGCGCTGCCAAATGGATGAAGAAGAATTTAACAAAGGTATTCCCGGATCACTGGTCATTCCTTCTCGGTGAAATTGCTCTTTACTCATTTATCATCTTGCTCCTCTCTGGAACTTACCTAACTTTCTGGTTTGATCCATCGCAGCGCGAAGTTATCTATGACGGTGCTTATGAACCTCTTCAAGGTATTGAGATGTCTGCTGCATACGCATCAACTCTTGATATCTCATTCGAAGTTCGTGGCGGACTTTTGATGCGCCAGATTCACCACTGGGCAGCCCTAATCTTTATGGCAGCGATTGTTGTTCACTTGATGCGCGTTTACTTCACTGGCGCATTCCGTAAGCCACGCGAGTTCAACTGGATTATCGGAGTCGGCCTATTAACTCTCGGAATCGTTGAAGGCTTCTTGGGCTACTCACTTCCAGATGATCTACTTTCTGGAACAGGTATCCGTATTGCTGAAGCAATTATTCAAGCCTTGCCAGTCGTTGGTTCTTATCTAGCGTTCTTCGCATTCGGAGGAGCATTCCCTGGAGAAGCATTTATCCCACGTATCTACACAGTTCACGTTCTGCTTCTACCAGGTGCATTCTTAGCGCTGATCACAGTTCACTTAATGTTGG
>JAPLBI010000115.1:0-1888 GCA_026392815.1 Actinomycetota bacterium | reverse complement strand
TTATCCACTTCTTCCTGTCTACATGGCAAAGGCCGGCGGTTTCTTCTTTATCGTCTTTGGCGTAACTGCATTTCTTGGCGCAGTCGCATCGATTAACCCAATCTGGTTATACGGTCCGTACACGCCTGCACAGGTTTCAGCTGGTTCCCAACCCGATTGGTATATGGGCTGGCTCGATGGGTTAGTTCGTATGGCTCCCCCACTTGAGAGCTACATATTTGGTTACACAATCTCATGGAATATTTTGATTCCAGGTTTGATTGTTCCGGGAATCTTATTTACGGGAATGGCGCTCTATCCATTTATCGAAAGTTGGATAACTGGAGATAAACGCGAACACCATCTCCTTGATCGTCCGCGCAATGCGCCAAACCGCACAGCGCTCGGAGCGATGTCTCTGACATTTATGCTTGTTGCACTTATCAATGGTGGTAACGACATCATCGCCATAACCTTTGATCTAACGATTAATCAGATCATGTGGTTCTCGCGAATCGGTATCTTTGTACTTCCACCGCTTGCCTTTGTAATTACCAAACGCATCTGTCTTTCATTACAGCGCGCTGATCGCGAGCTAGTACTTCATGGCCGCGAGACTGGTCGGTTAGTGATGATGCCGCATGGAGAGTTCGTTGAAGTTCACGAGCCAATCTCACCTGAAAAGGCTTGGCTGTTAACTCAGCATGAACAGATTCCTGCGCTAGCTCTTGAAGAGCACGATGCCAGCGGAGTACGTCGTCCAAAGGCGCTGAAGAATAAGTTACGCGCACGTATGAGCAAAGCTCATGCCGTATCGATTCCGAAGGTAACCGCTGAAGATCTAAAGCAGATCGAGAACCACTAATTAAAGTAGTTCCTACTTTAATTAGTTTCGCAGATCGCCTTTAAGCGCACCAAGCTCTTAGCAATCCACTTTGGGTTGTGGGCCATAGCACCCGTTATCTTGAGCCATCGCTTGGCATAGAACGGTATCTCGCGAGCATCAAAAGTTTCGATTACGAGCGTTTTGCCATTTGCTAGCTCCTCTAGCTGATAACTCCAAGTCCACTTCATCAAGTGACACCATGAGATCTTGCGACCTTCTTCAAAAGCGACAACGGTATTGGTGATGCGATATGGCAACCTGATCTTCATCGCCATTCCGAACTTCGCACCAAGATGAAGTCGAGCTGGCCCCGAGATACTCCCCTGCACCGTCCCAGAACCATCGAAGAGTTGGTGGCAACGTGGGTCTGCTATCAAGTCAAAGATTTGTTGCGCCGGTGCGCTAATTTCAATTTGTGCTGAGGTAGCGAGTTCGGAACCGGTATTTAGTATCTCTGCTCGCGCCTTCTCCATAGCGATTTCTTTCAGGTGCTTACGTAACGCTTACTTAGTGAGCAGCGTTATCAGGTAGTGGTTTCTCATACTCAGTGACGAAACCGATGATGCTAATCACCAGCGCTCCGAGCGCGATAAGAGTTAACCACCAACCAATAAGAAGTGAGAGACCTAAAGCCATCGCGCTTGCCGCAACCGGCAGCGGCCACCATGAATGAGGGCTATAAAAACCAAGTTCGCCCGCGCCTTCTGCAATCTCTGCAGTAGGACGATCTTCAGGTAGTAGTCGGCCAATTCGTTTCTGGGTAAACCAAACATAGAAACCGACCATGCCCGCCAAACATGCAGCGAGAATCATTCCTGTAATGCCAACTGCCTCGCCACCTACGTAGTAGTAAACGATCGACATTAAGACATAGAAAACGCTTAGACCACCGAAGAGCTGCCAATTAGTTTTCATATTTAATTAGTGGCCTTCCGTTTTAACATGTGGGTGGTGAAGATCAAATGCTGGGCGCTCAGAGCGAATACGTGGCATCGTCAAGAAGTTATGGCGTGGTGGTGGGCA
>JAPLBI010000088.1 GCA_026392815.1 Actinomycetota bacterium | reverse complement strand
GCGAGAGTTTTGAAGTAGATGTAATTGTGCAAACGCTCAACCTGACTTCAACAGGTGCACTAGTTGTTGGTTCTCCTGTAAACCTAGAACTTGCTACCCGCACGCAAGATCGTCTTGGCGGTCATATCGTGCAAGGGCATGTCGATGGTGTGGCAAAAGTTGCGGGTATCTCGGCAGATAAAGAGTGGACGCGTATGGATCTTGCAGTGCCTGCTCACCTTATGAAGTACGTGGTTGCTCAGGGATCAATTTGTATCGAAGGCGTTTCACTTACGGTTGGAGAGTTAAACGATGGGCGTGATCAGGTATCTGTCTGGTTAATCCCGGAAACTTTGGCAAAGACCAACCTTTCCTCAAAGAAGATTTCTGATCCCCTCAACGTCGAGGTAGATGTTCTAGCAAAGTACGTTGAAAGACTTATTGCACGTGGACAGGATGACAAATGAGTAATTTAGAAAAAGTCTTGTCTGAATTCAAGGCGGGCAAGTTCATCGTCGTAACCGATGATGAAAATCGCGAGAACGAAGCAGATTTAATTCTCCTTGCTGATAAAGCCACGCCTGAAAATATCGGATTTATGGTTCGATACACATCTGGTGTCATCTGCGGAATCATTACTGAGGAAACTGCCAAGAAGCTAAAACTTCCACTTATGGTTAAGCGTAATGAAGATAACCACACAACAGCTTTCACTGTTACGGTCGATGCAATCGCTGGCCGCTCAACAGGTATTCCGGCAGCCGAGCGAGCAAACACACTGCGTGCACTTGCTAGCGCCATTTCACTACCGACAGATTTTGCACGACCAGGACATGTGTTTCCGCTGATATCAGTACCGGGTGGACTTCACCAACGCCGTGGCCATACCGAGGCAAGTATGGCTCTATGCGAACTAACTGGATCTAATCCTTGTGCAGTTCTCTCTGAATTAGTAAATGATGATGGATCGATGATGCGCGGTTCTCAGATAACCGAATTTGCCAAAGCGCATGATTTAGAAGTGATCTCTATCGATGAGCTATCTCGCGTACTGCCCGAAAAGAAGAGCGCTGATATAGCAAGCCTTGAATGGGCAGAGCTTCCACTTGGCAGCGCGCAATGGCAGATCTCAACATATATTTCACCAACTGGAGCAGAACACGCAGTTCTTAAATTTGCCCAGACTCCAAGTAGTCAGCCGGTAGTGCGCGTTCATTCCGAATGCTTAACTGGAGATGTATTCGGATCCAAGCGCTGTGATTGTGGTCCGCAACTGCAAGAAGCAATTCGCCTGATTGAAGAAAACGGCCACGGATATGTCATCTATCTTCGCGATCACGAGGGCCGCGGCATAGGACTTGCTGAGAAAATCCGCGCTTACGTGCTACAGGATTCTGGTCAAGATACGGTCGAAGCAAATATTTCAATCGGTCAGCCTGTAGATGATCGCACCTATGAAGATGCGGCAGAGATCCTTCACCGCTTAAAAGTAAAATCACTAACTTTATTGACCAACAATCCTGAAAAGATTGCCGCGATAAAGGCAACTGGAATTTCTCTAACTACCGCACCACTTGAAGTAATTGCTAACAAACATAACCAGAAGTATCTAGAAACCAAGCGAGATAAGTTAAACCACGCGTTAGGAGCGCTCTAATGGCTGGACATGCCCCCGAAGTAAAGATTCCACAAATGCCACATCTCAAGGCAATTGTCATCACCGCTGCTTGGCATCCAGATATATGTGATGCGCTAGTTGCCGGTGCGGTGCGTGGTTTTAAAGAGTCGGGAATAGCTAATCCTGTAGTTCGCACCGTTGCTGGTTCTTTTGAACTTCCACTTGCTGCACAGTTAGCCTTTGATGAAGGCTTTGATGTTGCTGTCATTGTCGGTCTTGTTCTTCGTGGTGAAACTCCGCACTTTGATTATGTCTGTCAGGGCGTCACTCAGGGCGTAATGGATGTTTCGCTAGGCAGATCTAAGCCAATTGGCTTTGGAGTACTTATGTGCGACAACCTAGAACAAGCGACTGCGCGCGCTGGCCTTCCTGGAAGCAAAGAAGATAAGGGTTATGACAGCGCACTTGCCGCACTTAGCGTGATAAAAAAAGGTTAAGTTGTGCCCGAACTCCCAGAAGTAGAAACGGTTCGCCGCGGT
>JAPLBI010000074.1 GCA_026392815.1 Actinomycetota bacterium | reverse complement strand
GAAATCCTTTAGCGCTTCGAGGTCGCGGTAATCACCGACTACATGCGGGGCAATTTGAGCAGCGCTATCTTGGTCACTTTCTGCAAAAAGTAAGAGATTAACTCCAAGTGCTTCTGCCGGAGCTACCGTCATCCGAGCGAGCTGGCCTGCGCCAATGATGCCGACAGTCGGGAAGCGCTCGTTCACGTCACTATCGTAGATGAACTACATCCCCCACGTTAACTTCAAAGCCATCGCGAAGAATTAGCGCTCCTTGTGCGGAGATCGCAACCGCCTCTCCCTCGATTGGATCTCGCCCAAGAACTTCAACGCACACTCGGCGACCGAGAGTCGAACTGATTTGGCGATATTTTTCTAGAAAATCAGCTCCTGATTCCCATTCGGCATAGATACTTTCAAGGCGATTTAGGAAATCGATTAGCAAAGTGTTGCGATTTAAATTATTTGATCCAGCTAGCGCCAGCGAAGTTGCAGTGGGTACTGGTAATTCAATCTCATTCATTGCAACATTTAGCCCGATTCCAACAATCACTCCATCGCCGATTTGTTGCGCAAGCAAGCCCGCAACTTTCCTGTTCCAATCGCTGCGAGCACGCTTTGGTTTAAGAAAAAGAGAGAACAAGAGAGCGCTTTCTGGTGGTGCTTCAAAACTTCGATCTAAACGCCCCCTGCCTGCGCTTTGAAATTCTGCAGCAATTACTTCACCAGATTTTGCTACTGAAGAGTTAACTAACGCTGCGAGATCGCTTTGTGTGGATGCAGTGAGATCAACCACGCTTACCCGCCAGTACTGCGAAATATTTGCGTCGATGAGAGACTTATTAAGTGGCGCTCTTGGCGCTTGGCTACCCACGACTAGTACCGTAGAGCCATGAGCCCAGATCTGCATACAACTTCAGGAAAAATTGAAGATCTCCGACTTCGTGTCGAGGAAGCGGTCCATGCCGGATCAGCGCGCGCCGTTGAAAAGCAGCATGCCAAAGGAAAGTTAACTGCTCGTGAGCGTATTGATCTACTGGTCGATGCTGACTCCTTTACCGAGATCGATGAATTTGCGCGCCACCGTTCTACGCAATTTGGAATGGAGAAGAACCGCCCCTATGGAGATGGCGTTGTAATCGGAACTGCCACAGTTGATGGGCGTCCGATCGCGCTTTACTCACAAGATTTCACCGTTATGGGTGGAAGTCTTGGTGAAGTTCATGCCGAAAAAATTGTAAAGATCGCTGAGTTTGCACTGAAGAGCGGTATCCCATTGATTGGAATAAATGACTCTGGTGGAGCCCGTATTCAAGAAGGCGTGGCATCGCTTAATGGTTACGGAAAAATTTTCCGTTTAAATACACGCTCCTCTGGAGTTATCCCTCAGATCTCTTTAATTCTCGGACCTTGCGCCGGCGGTTCTGCTTATTCGCCTGCCCTAACTGATTTCACAGTAATGGTTAATGAGACTTCTCATATGTTTATTACCGGCCCTGATGTGATCAAGACGGTTACTGGTGAAGATGTCGGTATGGAAGAACTCGGTGGCGCATTTACTCACAATACGCGTTCCGGAAATGCTCATTACCTAGCTGATAGCGAATCAGATGCTATTGATTATGTGAAGGCGCTTCTTTCATATCTGCCATCTAACAATATGGATGGTTCACCGCATCTTCCTCCAACTCAGAACTTGGATGAAAATGCGGCAGATGCTGCGCTAAATACCTTGATTCCGGATAGCCCTAACCAGCCATACGACATGAAAACGCTGATCACCACTCTGGTTGATGAGGGCGAGTTTTTAGAAGTTCACGCTTTATATGCGCCAAATATCGTCGTCGGCTTTGCGCGCATTGAAGGCGAATCAGTTGGCATTATTGCCAACCAACCATCGCAACTTGCCGGAACTTTAGATATCAATTCCAGTGAAAAAGCAGCGCGCTTAGTGGAACGGAATCATTCGTCGTGGCGCAAAGTTGCTTTATGCATACGCTGAAGCATCAGTTCCGCTAGTTACTTTGATTACCCGCAAAGCCTATGGTGGAGCTTTTATCGTTATGGGTTCAAAGTATTTGGGCAGCGATATCAACTTTGCCTGGCCAAGTGCGGAGATCGCAGTAATGGGCGCACAGGGTGCGGTAAATATCTTGTACCGAAAAGAGATTGCCGATGCGAAGGATCCAGAGAAGGTTCGTGCAGAATTAGTTTCGGATTACACCGAGACGCTATCTAATCCATATGCAGCAGCAGAGCGCGGCACAATAGATAGCGTTATTGAGCCTCATCAATCACGTGCCTATATAACCAAGGCTTTCCGCACGCTCAAGACTAAGCGCGATACATTGCCGGCGCGCAAGCATGGAAATATTCCGCTCTAATGAAATTTACAATCACATCCGGTAATCCCACGGACGAGGAGCTTCTCGCCCTTAAGGCGGCGATTGATCATCATAAGATGCAGAATTTAGCTCCTGTTATAAAGCGCAGCGTCTTTGGTCTGCCGCAATTGCGTCAACCACTTCCACATCAGATCACCTTTGGTGCACGGAGAAAATCTCGCTAATGCCAAAGATAGTTCTTGCTTCACAATCAACTTCGCGGCGCCGCTTGCTGGAGGGCGCTGGAATTAATCCAACGATTATCGTTAGCAACGTAGATGAAGAAACTGATTTCTTTAACGCAATGTCACCTGCCGATATGGTGATTGCACTTGCGGTAACGAAGGCACACACCGTCCGCGAGCAGATTGATTACCCCGCACTGATTATTGGGTGCGATTCAACTTTTGATGTTGACGGCGTCTCTTTTGGTAAACCGGGTACTCCAGATATCGCCCGCGAACGCGCCAAGAAAATTAGTGGCCGATCAGGTTTGCTACATACTGGCCATTGCATCATAGATACCGCACAGGGCAGAGAAATTGCAGATCGAGTAACAACCAAGGTGACTTTTTCAGAGTTAACTGATCATGAGATCGAAGATTACATAGCATCCGGAGAACCGTTGCAGGTTGCTGGTGGTTTTACTCTAGATGGTTTTGGTTCGCCATTTATTCCAGTTATCGAAGGCGACTACACAAATGTAGTCGGGCTATCAATGCCGTTCTTGCGATCTGCAATGTCACAACTTGGCTACTCTTGGCCTGAAGTTAAGGAGATGCGATGAAACGCGTTCTAATTGCTAATCGTGGCGAAATCGCGCTACGCGTTATTCGCGCTTGTCGCGATCATGGACTTGAGAGCGTCGCTGTTTACGCTGAAGAAGATCGCGATGCGCTCCATGTTAAGAACGCAGACTTTGCCTTCTCACTAAATGGCGTTACTGCTACTCAAACTTATTTAGATATCTCAAAGATCATTGCCGTTGCTAAGAAATCTGGCGCCGATGCTGTGCATCCAGGATACGGATTCTTATCCGAACGAGCAGACTTTGCCCAAGCAGTCATCGATGCTGGGATGATTTGGATCGGTCCACCACCTGCTGCCATTAGCGCTTTAGGTGACAAAGTTTCAGCGCGACGTATCGCTGCAAAGGCAGGTGCGCCGCTTGTTGCCGGAACTAAAGATCCTGTGGCGGGCGCGGAAGAAGTAACCGCATTTGCAAAAGAGCACGGTCTTCCAGTTGCTATCAAAGCGGCATTTGGTGGAGGCGGTCGCGGATTAAAAGTGGCCCACACTATGGAAGAAATTCCTGAACTCTTTGCATCTGCTGTTCGCGAAGCTATCGCTGGCTTCGGACGCGGTGAATGCTTTGTAGAACGTTATTTGGATAAGCCACGTCACGTAGAAACCCAAGTCTTAGTTGATCAACATGGAAACGCAGTAGTTGTTAGTACGCGTGACTGTTCGCTGCAACGCCGCCATCAAAAGCTTGTAGAAGAAGCGCCCGCTCCATTCTTAACTGATGCGCAGAATGAAGAGCTCTACCGCTCAAGTAAAGCGATCATGAAAGAGGCTGGCTATGTGGGTGCCGGTACCTGCGAATTCTTAGTTGGCGTAGATGGAACTATCTCTTTCCTAGAGGTAAATACCCGCCTGCAAGTTGAGCACCCAGTCAGCGAAGAAGTAACTGGAATCGATTTGGTACGTGAACAATTCAGGATTGCTATGGGTGAGAAACTCGGTTTCACTGATCCAGAGATTCGTGGCCACTCACTGGAATTTCGTATTAACGGCGAAGATCCAGGGCGTTCATTCCTGCCAGCGCCAGGTCAGATAACGAAATGGAACCTGCCGACTGGTCCTGGCGTGCGCGTTGATGCGGGATTTAAGAAAGGCGACACAATTGGTGGCAACTTTGATTCACTTCTAGCGAAGTTGATCGTCACTGGCGCAACGCGTAAGCAAGCCATCGAGAGAGCGCGTCGCGCACTTGCAGAATTTGAAGTTGGCGGACTTGCTACCGCAATTCCATTCCACCGTGCGATTTTGGAAGATCCGGCCTACACCGAAGAGTTTAAGGTCTATACAAGTTATATCGAAAATGAGTTTAAGAACGATATTCCAGCATTTACTGCAACTCCTGCTCCAATCACAACCAAGATCGCTGCAGAACATTTGATTGCTGAAGTAAATGGAAAGCGCTTTGAGGTAAAACTACATACACCTGCACCGGTTGTAAAACGCCATCGTGCAAAAGAGTCGAAAGTTAGCGGTGCGGGCGGATCAGGTTTAGCAAGTCCGATGCAAGGCACCGTTGTAAAAGTTGCAGTTGAAGAAGGCGCTCAAGTTGAAATCGGTGATTTGGTTATTGTTTTGGAAGCGATGAAGATGGAACAACCTTTGGTTGCTCACAAAGCAGGAAAAATTGCTAATCTAAAAGCGATAATCGGTGAGATAGTTTCAAGTGGCACAGTTTTGTGCGACATTATTGATGCTTAACTCCTTTTAATAACTCGCAATTCACAAGTTGAGTTAATCCAGTTACGCTGGGGCTATGAACGCGCAGCTTTTGGCCGAAGTACAAGCCTGGATAGCCGATGATCCAGATCCAAAGACCGCAGCGGAGTTATCGAAACTTATTGAATCAGGCGACGAAACGACTTTAAGAAAGTATTTCGCAGGGTTTCTCCAATTTGGTACCGCTGGTTTACGAGGCCCAATTGGCCCTGGTCCTTCATGCATGAACCGTGCTGTGGTAGGTCGCACCGCTGCTGGTTTAGTTGCGTATATGAAAGAGCGCGGACTCAGCCGCGTGGTAATTGGACGCGATGCGCGATACGGCTCAGAAGATTTCACCGAGGAATCTGCGCAGATATTTTCAGGTGCAGGATTTGAGGTATTTGTCCTGCCACGACCACTTCCAACTCCAGTACTAGCTTTTGCTACCCATGAACTCAAATGTGATCTCGGCGTTATGGTCACCGCTAGCCATAATCCACCGCAAGATAACGGCTACAAGGTTTATATCGGGCCAACTGCCGACGGTATTGAATACGCCGCATCACAAATCATCAATCCAACTGATGGCTTTATCGCAAAAGAGATTGATTTAGTTAACTCTCTCAAGGATGTACCTAGAGGTAAATCATGGACTGTCTTAGATGATGTAGTTGTAGATAAATATGTTGCGCGTACAGCAAAACTTGCGCCACGACCTGGTTCTCTTAAAATCGTTTACACCGCAATGCATGGCGTTGGTACTGAGACTGTAGAAAAGGTATTTGCTAAAGCCGGCTTTCCTAACTTAGTTTTAGTAAGCGAGCAAGCAGAACCTGATCCAGATTTTCCAACTGTGGCGTTTCCAAACCCAGAAGAACCAGGCGCGATTGATTTAGCGCTAGCAAAAGCGCGCGAAGTTGGCGCCGATTTAGTTATCGCCAATGACCCGGATGCCGATCGCTGTGCTGCTGCAGTAAATGGCCCAAACGGTGGCTGGCGAATGCTGCGCGGTGATGAACTCGGCATAATCTTCGGAGAATGGATTGCGCGATCGATGGCGCAAGATAAGACAAAGACTGGCGCCTTTGGTAATTCGATCGTCTCTTCATCTGCGCTGCGCAAGATTGCTGCTCACTATGTAATCGAGTTTAAAGAGGTTTTAACAGGCTTTAAATGGCTCGCAAAGATCGAAGATCTCGCCTTTGGTTACGAAGAAGCGATCGGTTACTCAGTCGATTCTGAGACTGTTAACGATAAGGACGGCATTTCTGCAGCACTTTTCTTAGCTCAGATTGCAACAGATCTAAGCGCTGAAGGAAAAACGCTTGTAGATCTATTAAATGAGGTTTGGGCTCGTCACGGTTTCCATGGCACAGAACAAATCTCGATTCGAGTTAGCGATATGTCGCGAATTACCGAACTTCTGGCGGGATTGCGCAAGAACCCTCCTGCAGAAATTGCAGGCCGTGCGGTATCGTCAATCGATGATTTGGCAGCGCCTGAAGATGGACTTCCCCCAACAGATGGGTTACGGATCTGGCTTGATGGAGGAATTCGCATCATTATCCGTCCAAGCGGAACGGAAGCGAAGATGAAGTGCTACATCGAGGTCATAACTAAAGATGAAAAGTCGGCAAACGATCTTTTGAACCAATTGCGCCAACCACTTAAGGATTTTCTCGCATGAGCTTCTATGGAATAGTCGATGGCAGTGAAGGTTCGCTTAAGAACTTTCTCTCACAACTTCCTGGCGTAGATCAAGTCGGCGCTGAAGCGCGCGCTGCCATGTTGGCAACTCGCAGCATCAAGACAACTAGCAAACGTTGGGCGATAGACACTGCCATTTCAATGGTTGATCTAACAACTTTAGAAGGTGCTGATACCACTGGAAAGGTTCGCGCGCTTTGCACAAAGGCGGTGCGCCCTGATCCAACTGATTTAACAATTCCAAGTGTTGGCGCAGTTTGTGTCTACAACGATATGGTTTTAATTGCGCGCACCCATTTAGATTCCATCGGCGGCAAACACGTTCCAGTTGCTGCAGTCTCAACTGCATTCCCATCAGGTCGCGCATCAATGGAAGTTAAAATCCAAGATACTCAAGATGCGATCGATGCCGGCGCGGCCGAGATAGATATGGTGATCGATCGTGGCGCTTTCTTATCGGGCAAATTTGGGCTGGTCTTTGATGAGATCGTAAAGATCCGCGAAGTTTGCGGAGATCGTGCACATCTAAAAGTTATCTTTGAAACTGGCGAACTAGTCACATATGACAATGTTCGTAAAGCCTCATATCTGGCAATGCTTGCCGGCGCAGATTTCATCAAGACATCAACGGGAAAGGTCGCACCTGCCGCTACTCCCCCAGTTGTCCTTGTGATGTTAGAGGCGGTCCGTGATTTCTATGCGATGACTAATCGTCGTATCGGTGTAAAGCCTGCTGGTGGAATCCGAAACACTAAAGATGCAATTAAGCAGCTAGTACTAGTAAATGAAACTGCCGGCCCAGAATGGTTAACACCAGAGTTTTTCCGCATTGGAGCCAGCGCGCTCTTGAACGACCTTTTGATGCAACGCATGAAAATGGATGATGGCTACTACGCTAGCCCTAACTACGTAACGATCGATTAAGAGAAGGCGCCAAGGATCAGTCATGACTTTCGAATATGCACCAGCACCCGAGTCTCGCGCTATCGTTTCGATTAAGCCGAAGTACGGCCACTTTATCGATGGCAAATTTGTTAATGGGCGTAATCACTTTGCGACAATTAACCCAGCAACTGAAGAAGTACTAAGCCAGATCGCTCTCGGCAGCGCTAGCGACGTTGATAAGGCAGTTATTGCCGCACAGAAGGCTTACACAAAAACTTGGTCAAAACTATCTGGCAAAGAACGCGGAAAGTATCTCTATCGAATCGCGCGCATCTTGCAAGAACGTGCCCGCGAATTTGCCGTCCTTGAAACTCTAGATAACGGTAAGCCAATTCGCGAAACCCGCGATATCGATATTCCGTTGGTTGCCGCGCACTTCTTTTATCACGCTGGATGGGCCGATAAATTAGATTACGCCGGCATGGGTAAGTCACCAAAGCCACATGGCGTTGCAGGCCAGATCATTCCTTGGAACTTCCCATTACTTATGTTGGCATGGAAGGTAGCGCCCGCACTTGCAACTGGAAATACCGTTGTTCTAAAACCAGCTGAGACAACTTCCCTTACCGCACTTTTATTTGCTGAGGTTTGCCAACAAGCAGAACTTCCAGATGGCGTTGTAAATATTGTTACTGGCGATGGATCAACAGGATCTGCAATCGTTAACCACGCTGGCATCCATAAGATCGCATTTACTGGTTCTACTGAAGTCGGCAAGAAGATTGCTCGCGCAATCGCTGGCACCAATAAGAAAGCCACCCTTGAACTAGGCGGAAAAGGCGCAAATATCGTCTTCGATGACGCCCCTATCGATGAGACGGTCGAAGGCATTGTTAACGGTATTTTCTTTAATCAGGGCCATGTCTGCTGTGCCGGATCACGTTTGATCTTGCAAGAAGGTATCGCCGATGAAATTACCGAAAAACTTAAAGCGCGTATGTCAAAGATTCGCGTTGGCGATCCTTTAGATAAGAACACAGACCTGGGCGCAATTAACTCACGCGAGCAGTTAGCAAAGATTCATGAGTTATCTGCGGCAGGAGATGCCGAAGGCGCCGAACGATGGAGCCCATCATGCAACTTGTCAGATAAAGGTTATTGGTTTGCACCAACTATCTTCACCGGAGTTACGCAAGCCCACCGCATCGCACGTGAAGAGATCTTTGGACCAGTGCTTTCAATTCTCACATTCCGCACGCCACAAGAGGCGATCGAAAAAGCAAATAACACTCCATTTGGGCTATCTGCAGGCGTATGGAGTGAGAAAGGCTCACGAATTTTATGGGCCACTCAACAACTTCGCGCCGGCGTTATTTGGGCAAATACCTTCAATAAATTTGATCCAACATCACCATTTGGTGGATATAAAGAATCTGGCTGGGGACGCGAAGGCGGAAAACATGGCCTGGCTTCTTATCTGAAGGAGGGAAAGTAAATGTCACGTCTTGAAGTGAAGAAGACTTACAAGCTATACATCAATGGCGCTTTCCCACGTAGTGAATCAGGGCGCATCTACGAAGTAACCGATGCAAAGGGAAACTTCATCGCTAATCCTGCGCTGGCATCACGTAAAGATCTACGCGATGCAGTTGTTGCAGCGCGCGCTGCACAGATTGGTTGGGCAAAGGCAACTGCCTACAACCGCGGACAGATTCTCTATCGCATTGCAGAGATGCTCGAGGGTCGCGCAGATCAGATCGCAAACGAAATTTCTGCAACATCTGGCGTAACTCCCAAGAAAGCGCACGAGCAACTTATATCTGCGATCGATCGTTGGGTTTGGTATGCCGGTTGGAGCGATAAGTTAGCTGCAGCATTTGGCTCAACTAACCCAGTTGCAGGCCCTTATTACAACTTCACTATCCCTGAAGCGCAAGGCGTTATTGCAGTTGCGCCAAAAGATGAATTCTTAGCCTTTATCGATTCCATCGCGCCAGTTATTACATCTGGAAATTCAGTTATCGCACTAGTTCCTGGAGCATCAGCTGTTCCTGCAATGACCTTTGCCGAAGTATTAGCAACGAGCGATCTACCTCATGGCGTTATAAATATCCTTACTGGTTCACATGATGAGCTTGCACCTTGGGCGGCATCACATATGGATATCGATGGCATGGATATATCTGGAATCGATAAGAAGAAGCGCGCCGCACTTAAAGAAGCCGGCGCTGAAAATCTAAAGCGGATCCATAACTTTGACGATGCCCAGAGTCCAAATCGCATCTATGCGTTTATGGAAGCAAAGACGGTCTGGCACCCAATCGGGGTTTAACTCTTATTCAGCAGAGATCTTTGCAAAGCCTGGCTTTACGATCTCATCGATAATCGCCAGGCGCTCTTCAAAGGGAATGAACGCGCTCTTTAGCGCATTGATAGTCACGCGCTGCAGATCTAAGAAACTCCAGTTAAATGCCTTAACTAACTCGTTCATTTCACGCGTCATCGAAGTTGCCGACATTAATCGGTTATCGGTGTTAACGGTTACACGGAAGCGAAGTTTGGCGAGATCTCCGATTGGGTGATCCGCAAAATTTGCAGCAGCTCCCGTTTGAATATTTGAAGAAGGACACATTTCCAATGGGATGCGACGATCACGAACATAAGCGGCAAGTTTTCCAAGGCGCGCCGGTGTGTGGTTCAAATCAATATCATCGATGATTCGCACGCCATGACCGAGGCGCTCTGCACCGCAGAGTTGAATCGCTTCCCAGATTGAAGGAAGTCCGTAAGCCTCACCAGCATGGATGGTGAAGTGAGCATTTTCGCGGCGTAAGAATTCAAAGGTATCTAACTGATCACTTGGCGGGAAGCCATCTTCAGGGCCTGCGATATCGAAGCCAACTACGCCACGATCGCGGAATTTAACCGCTAATTCCGCTACTTCTTGCGAAAGTTTATTCTGACGCATTCCGCAAAGGAGGAGAACTGCGCGAACCTTGCCTCCAGCTTTAGCAACTTCTTTCTCGCCTTCTTGGAAACCTTGCAAGATCGCTTCAATCGCTTGCGAAAGAGTTAAACTTTTTTCAGTTAACAACTCAGGTGCCATACGAACTTCGGCATAGACAACGCCATCTTCGGCTAGGTCGATTACACATTCGCGCGCAACTCGCACAATATCTACTGGGCGCTGCATTACTGCAACTGTATGCGCGAAGGTTTCGAGATAGCGGACTAGCGAACCTGAATCACATGATGCGCGGAACCACTCAGCCAACTCTGTTGCATCATAGGTTGGAAGTTCGTGGCCAATCTCTTTTGCAATATCAATAATTGTTTGTGGGCGAAGTCCCCCATCTAGGTGATCATGCAGTAAAGCCTTAGGTAAACGCTTGACTTGTTCTGGGGTTGGTATTGAATTTAGAGTGCTCATTAACCTATCCGCTCAATTACTAGAGGCAGACGATTTACTGTTCCACCTTCCTTGATGGAAATTGCACCTTCTAGAATTTCTAAGGCGCGTTCAAATCTAGCTGGTTCATCGGTATGCAAAGTAAGTAGCGGTGCACCTGCCTGAACATAATCTCCAGGTTTGGCATGCATCTCGATACCTGCACCTGCTTGTACTTTCTCGCCTTGCTTAGAACGGCCTGCGCCTAGGCGCCATGCACTTACGCCAACTTTCATCGCATCCATCGTGGTCATCGTTCCAGAATTTTGAGCGGTGATTACATGTTGTTCGCGAGCAACTGGCAGTTTGGCATCTGGATCTCCGCCTTGTGCGGCAATCATGCGACGCCAATGATCCATTGCAGAACCATCTTGCAGGGCAACTGCAGGATCTTTTCCAACAATTCCGGCGGCATCGATCATCTCGCGCGCCAAAAGAATGGTTAACTCAACAACATCTGCAGGTCCCCCACCAGCTAAAACCTCAATAGATTCACGTACTTCAAGGGCATTTCCTGCCGTTAGCCCAAGTGGAACATCCATCGCCGTAACGAGAGCACGTGTCTTCACACCAGCATCGATGCCAAGTTGAACCATGGTGCGTGCAAGTTCGGCGGCTTGCTTCGGATCGCTCATAAATGCTCCACTGCCAGTTTTCACATCTAGCACTAGCGCTGAAGTACCTTCGGCAATCTTCTTAGACATAATTGATGACGCAATAAGTGGGATCGCTTCAACTGTCGCTGTTACATCACGCAGTGCATAAAGTTTCTTATCGGCGGGAGCAAGACCAGCACCTGCTGCACAAATTACTGCGCCGGTATCTTGCAATACTTTTAACATCTCTTCATTTGAGAGTGAGGCACGCCAACCTGGGATTGATTCGAGTTTATCGAGCGTGCCGCCGGTGTGGCCGAGGCCGCGTCCTGATAGTTGTGGAACCGCACCGCCACATGCTGCAACTAGTGGTGCCAAAGGAAGAGTTATCTTGTCGCCAACGCCACCGGTTGAATGTTTATCAGCGGTTGGCCGATCTAACATCGACCAGTTCATGCGTTCGCCAGAGTTAATCATCGCAGTCGTCCAACGTGAAATTTCGCGTGAGTTCATGCCATTTAGCAAGATCGCCATCAAGAGAGCCGACATTTGTTCGTCAGCAATTACGCCACGGGTATAGGCGTCAACTGTCCAGTCAATCTGTTTATCGGTGAGTTCGTTGCGATCGCGTTTAGCGGCGATAATCTCTACAGCGGCAAACGGTTCAACCGAGTTACTAGTCAAGACGCTTTTCCATCTCTTCTGGGCCAAATGCCCAAGGCAATAGTTCAGCGAGAGTTTTGATGCCATCATCTGTTGCCAATTGCAACTTTGAGCCGCCATGCTCTTGAAGAAGTTGGCGACAGCGACCACACGGCATTAACAAGTTCCCTGAGATATCAACGCAGGTTTTCCACGTTGCAACCGGTCACGATGCGACCGTCATCTACAAGTGCAGCAACACCTACTGGAAACTTTGAATACGGTGCATAGGCCTGCTTCATCGCCGCAGTTGCCTGCTCTTTAAGAAGCTCCCAATTAATTTGCATATGCTGCACTCGCTGCCGCATTGATCGCTGCGCTTTGGGCAGCTAACGGCTTAGATTTAATTACGATTTCAATTCCTTTATCGCCGATACCGTAGCGATGTCCATAAATACCAGCCTTGGCATCAATCACATCTGATAGTTGACTATTGTTAACTGCTTTGCCGATAATCGCGGAAACCGCAATATCAACGCGCTTTACAACAGATGCAATTAGGTACTTAGAGGTTGCAGGAGTAACGCTTAAGTAAAGATCAGGTTCGACGATAATCAAATTAACTTCAGGGGCGTTCTTCTTACGATTCTTTGAGGTGTTTGCCTTAACGATCGCCTCAAATAAACCATCGGCTGATCCAGTTGTGGCATCGTAGATGACATCTATACCTAGGGTAATAAGCGCCTTAGCGGAGACCACAGATTCAGTTGCGGTGTACTTTACAAAAGACCTGACGTTCTTCTTTGCTGCTGTAACGCCAAGGAGAAATCCATTTTCATAACCATCTGCATTTGAAGGCGTAGTTACCATCGCTACCTTGCCACTTTTAGTTGCTAGCGCTGCGCTATAACCCGCTAAGAATGCCGCTTCGTTCTCAGAGAAGATAATTGATGTGACATTTAAAGAAGGAATTGAGGCATCGCCGATAATGGCAAATTGGGTATTTGGAAATTCAATTGCGAGTGGTTCGATAATTCTTGCGTATTGACCGCCAACTGCAATTATTGTCGTGCAACTTTTGGTAGTGAGTGTGCGGATTCGCTTAGTGCGATCGGCGTTGGTGCCATCAGTAACTACGCTTTCGAATGTAAATGAGTACTGGCTCTGCGCTTTCTTAACGCCCGCTAGCGTTGCATCGTTATATGAGCGATCTCCTGGTCCACCAGTGTCATAAGCGATGCAGATATTGCCTGCCGCGCTTGCTTGTGGAGCGCTAAAAATTGAAAGCCCAATTGCGGCTATCGCTAGCGCTGCACGTAACTTCATTAGAGAACCAAGCCAAGATTTTTATAGGTCTGCGCCAGAGTTGCGCTGGCAACGGCGCGCGCTTTATCTGCTCCATCGTGAAGGACCTTGATTAGGTGAGCCTCATCCTGAAGAAGTTCCAACGCCTGAGTGCGGATCGGACGTATGTACTCAACAACTACCTCGGCAACCGCGCCTTTAAAGTCTCCATAACCTTTTCCGGCAAATTCATTCTCTAATTCAGAAACGCTCTTTCCAGAAAGGGCTGAATGGATAGTTAATAAGTTGCTGATGCCAGGTTTGCCTTTTTCGTCGAAGGTAACTTCGCGGCCCGCGTCAGTGGTCGCACTCTTAATCTTCTTGGTATTGGCCTCTGGCGTATCCATTATCTCTAGAACACCTGCGACAGTGCCTGCCGATTTACTCATCTTATTTGTTGGCTCTTGTAGATCGTAAATTTTAGATCCAGATTTGAGAATATAACCCTCAGGTATTTTGAAGGTATCGCCAAACTTTGTATTAAATCGGATCGCTAAATCGCGTGTTAACTCGATATGTTGACGTTGGTCTTCTCCAACAGGTACTTGATCTGCTTGATAAAGCAGAATGTCGGCAGCTTGCAACATTGGGTAGGTAAAGAGTCCTACGCGCGCAGTGTCTGCCCCGCCTTTTGCTGACTTATCTTTAAATTGGGTCATTCGGTTAGCTTCACCAAAACCAGCGATACATTCCATAATCCAGCCGAGTTGGTTATGTTCTGCAACATGTGATTGCACAAAGAGCGTTGATTTCTCTGGAGAAATTCCTAAAGCAATTAACTGCGCCGCAGATGAGAGAGTTCTTTTGCGAAGCAACGCTGGATCGATATCACCAGTTAGGGCGTGAAGATCAACTATGCAGTAGAAGGCATCGTTGCCGCTCTGGAGATCGACCCACTGCTTTAGCGCACCGAGATAGTTGCCCAGGTGGAAGGAGTCACTGGTGGGCTGGATGCCCGATAGAACTCTCTTCTTTGTCATAGTTGTAATTCTCGCATGAATCGCTAGTTACGCGATATCAATAACTGCCCAGCGCGCTTGCCTTCCATAGTCAAAACAGTGATTCGAATCCCGTTAACGCCAACTACATCGTGTGCGACGGGAATTCTGCCTAAGAAATGCATCACAAAACCGCTGGCTGTTTCATATGGGCCTTCAGGGATTTCGATACCTGTCTGCTCACGTAAATCATCGATCGAAATCAGTCCATCAACCTCAAAATCTCCAGTGCGCGATTCCATGGAAACATCGGCTTCATCGGTGTCGTATTCATCTTTGATATCACCGATCAAGCATTCAACTAAATCTTCGAGGGTCACGATGCCGTCGGTGCCACCGTATTCATCGAGCACGATAGCTAAATGTTGGCGTTGATTGCGCATCTCAGTTAGCGCAGGCAAAACTCCCTTGGTGCCAGGCAGAAACATGATGTTTCGAACAAGCTCTTGAATCTTTCCGCCGGCGCTCACCAACGTTGTATCAAGTAGATCGCGAACGTGGATAAATCCAATTACCTCATCGGTTGATCCACGAACAACTGGATAACGTGAGTGAGCGCGATCAACGGCGAGCGCAATCGCCTTGCCTACAGTTAATGAGGCATCCATGAAATCGACTTCAGTGCGCGGAACCATAACTTCATGCACCTGGCGCTCTGAAGCGTTAAATACTTCTTCTACGATATCGCGTTCTTCTGCAGTCAAGGCAGCATGGCCAGTTACCAAATCAAGGAGTTCTTCTTCAGACATCTGGCTGCGTTGTTCTTTTGGATCAATTCCAAAGATACGTACAACAACATCGGTTGATCTAGAGAGCAGCCAAATTACTGGTCTAAAGAATTTGGCAGTGAAATCAATTGGTCCAGCGCTCCACAGCGAAATCTCTTCGGTGCGAAATAGCGCAAGACGCTTTGGAACGAGCTCACCAAAGACAAGTGAGAAGTAAGCGATTACTAAGGTGACACCGATTAGCGAAGTTACATTTGCCGCATCATCTGACAGGCCAAGATCAACCAACTCCGGAATTACATAAACGCCAAGTCTTTCTGCGCCAAGTGCTGCCGATAAGAATCCACAGACAGTTACGCCAACCTGAGCAGCGGCTAAGAAGCGATTTGGGTTAGAGGTAAGAACTGAAACCTTGGCGCCACGTTTACCTCTACTTGAGAGTTGGCGGACTTGGCTTTCGCGAAGTGAGATGAGGGCGATTTCGGCTGCCACAAAGAATGAGCCGAGCAAGATCAGGCCAGCTACAGAGGCGAGATCGCCGATTAAAGAACCAATCGGGTAAGGGTCCATGATGGGTGTAATTCTAAGCCTAAGAACTCGGGAACCGAAATGGTAGCGAACTCGCCAGAGGCTATTTCTTTAGCCCCTTCCCTATTTGCCCACGCTTGGCATATCCTTTGCGAGCCTAGCCAACCGGCTAGCACCTTCATCCTACGGACCGTCGGGCACGTACCTGCCCGGAGAAGGAGATACCTTAAATGGCATCTGTTGTATTCGAAAACGCAACACGTATCTACCCAGGCACAACCAAACCTGCAGTCGACAAGTTAAACCTAACCGTTAATGACGGCGAATTCTTAGTTCTTGTTGGTCCATCAGGTTGCGGTAAGTCAACATCACTACGCATGTTGGCAGGACTCGAAGAAATCGACGAAGGTCGCATTCTTATCGGTGACCGCGATGTAACAAATGTTGCTCCAAAAGATCGCGATATCGCAATGGTTTTCCAGTCATATGCGCTTTACCCACATATGACTGTTGCAGAGAACATGGGATTCGCACTTAAGATCGCCGGAGTTTCCAAAGAAGAACGCGAAAAGCGCGTTAATGAAGCAGCGAAGTTGCTCGACCTTGAGCCATATCTAGAGCGTAAGCCAAAGGCTCTGGCTGGTGGACGGCGTCAGCGCGTTGCAATGGGTCGCGCAATCGTTCGTGAGCCACAAGTGTTCTTAATGGATGAGCCACTTTCTAACCTTGATGCAAAGCTTCGTGTTGCAACTCGTACTCAGATTGCTGCACTACAGCGCCGTCTCGGAATCACAACCGTTTATGTAACGCACGACCAGGTTGAAGCTATGACCATGGGTGATCGCGTTGCGGTTCTGAAGGATGGCTTGCTACAGCAAGTTGATACTCCTCGTAATCTTTATGACTCACCAGCAAATGCT
>JAPLBI010000002.1:538-6291 GCA_026392815.1 Actinomycetota bacterium | reverse complement strand
AAAGAGACAAAGGGCCAAGCAGATGCTGCTCACGTACGAGAGCTTCTACTTGGCCACTTAGGTCAAGCCACTTCTTAATTAATCTGGATTTAGTTAATTAGTGAACTGAAACGCCTTCTGTTTCAACAAGTGATTCTTTTCCAATATTGATAAAGAAGAAGAGCACGATTGCGCCAGCGAATAACAAACCGGCTGAAACTGTGAATGCGACAGTGAAACCATGGGTGATTCCAAAGGCTTGTACCTTCTCGCCCATATTTTGATTTGCCGCGATGTAATTGGTCGCAGCAGTTGCCGCAACTGTATTGAGTAGTGCGGTACCGAGTGATCCACCAACCTGCTGACTGGTATTGATCATCGCGCTGGCGACGCCAGTATCTTGATTGCTAACTCCGTGCAAAGAAGTTGAAGTTAGTGGAATAAAGACCAGCGCCATTCCAGAGCTCATAATGAGAAGTGATGGAAGCACATGCGTTACGTATGAAGTTTCTGGGGTAATCAAGGTCAACGCAAGCAGACCAATACCTGCGAAAACTAAGCCCGGCACCATCAGCGGACGCGGACCGAATTTTGGCAGCAACTGAGATGCGATACCGGCGAAGACGATGATTCCTGCTGTAAATGGCAAGAATGCAAAACCTGATTTAAGTGGTGAGTAACCAAGTACGACTTGTAGGTAAAGACCTAGGAATAAGAACATCGAGAAGAGACCGGCTCCAACGATGAGCGAACCAAGGTATGAACCACCACGGTTGCGCTCTGTTACAACGCGCAGCGGCATCATTGGATTTGAAACCTTCGCTTCGATAACGACAAATGCAACTAGCAACACAACTGCTGCGACCAAGAATGAAATTGTGCTCTGTGATGACCAACCCTTTGTCGCTGCTTCGTTAAATCCGTAAGTCAACGAGAAGAGACCGGCGGTTGCGGTGATAACGCCTGGAATGTCATAGCTGTGTTCGCCGCCAGCTTTAGATTCTCTTACATAGAAGAAGGCCATTAAGCCAGCAAAAATTGCGATCGGAACGTTGACGCCTAAGCACCAGCGCCATGAGAAGTATTCAGTGAGTGTTCCACCGAGGATTAAGCCAATAGCTGCGCCACCACCTGAGATGGCTCCAACAACACCGAACGCTTTTGCGCGTTCAGCAGGAACCGTGAAGGTCACGGAAATAATTGCCAGAGCTGCAGGTGCAAGTAGCGCTCCGAAAATGCCTTGAAGTGCGCGGGAGGCAAAGAGAAGTTCTTGATTTGCTGCGATTCCACCAAGTGCGGAAGCAGCGGCGAAACCTGTGAGTCCGATGATAAAGATCTTCTTGCGTCCCATGAAATCACCGATGCGTCCGCCAATTAATAGCAACGAGCCAAAGGCAAGGGTGTATGCAGTAATTACCCATTGCTGATTGGCGTCGGTAATTCCGAGATCTGCTTTAGCGCTTGGGATCGCAATATTTACAATAGATGAGTCAAGAACGACCATTAACTGAGCGATGGCAACTACAAAGAGCGTACGCCAGCGATTTGGATCTAATCCATCTTTATCTAATTGGACAGGCTTTTTTGACACAGAAATCTCCTCGGAAACGTTAAGCAAATTGGTTAAATATTGAAGTGAATGAGCGGAGTCTATTAGACTTCCCGCTATGTCGCAGATGAAGCCACGCTCAGGGATTGTTACCGATGGATTAGAACGTGCACCGAACCGCGGAATGCTTCGCGCTGTCGGAATGGGTGATGACGATTGGATCAAGCCACAAATTGGAATTGCATCATCTTGGAATGAAATCACCCCATGTAATCTCTCGTTAGATCGCTTAGCTAAAGCATCTAAACAAGGCGTAATTGATGCTGGTGGATTTCCAATGCAATTTGGCACCATCTCAGTTTCCGATGGAATCTCAATGGGCCATGAAGGTATGCACTTTTCACTCGTATCTCGTGAAGTAATTGCGGATTCAGTTGAAACAGTTATGCAGGCAGAACGCTTTGACGGCATGGTTACATTTGCAGGGTGCGATAAGTCACTGCCTGGAATGATGATGGCGGCGGCTCGAATCGATGTGGCATCTGTCTTTGTTTATGCCGGATCAACTCTGCCTGGCTCACTGGATGGAAAAGATGTCACGATTATCGATGCCTTCGAAGCTGTCGGTGCTTGCGCTCGTGGGTTGATAACTAAGGAACGCGTTGATCAAATTGAGCGCGCAATCTGTCCAGGTGAAGGCGCTTGCGGCGGCATGTACACAGCAAACACGATGGCGAGCATTGGTGAAGCAATTGGTCTTTCACTTCCAGGTTCTGCTGCACCTCCTGCAGTTGATCGCCGTCGCGATGCTTTTGCAGTCAAATCAGGCGCTGCAGTAGTTGAACTTATCCGCCAAGGAATAACCACACGCGATATTTTGACAAAGCGTGCATTTGAAAATGCAATCACTATTTTGATGGCGCTAGGCGGTTCCACCAACGCAGTTCTGCACCTATTGGCTATTGCGCATGAAGCAGAAGTTGATCTTGAGTTACATGACTTCCATCGCATCGGCTCCAAAGTTCCGCTACTCGGAGATCTAAAACCATTTGGTCGCTATGTAATGAGCGATATGGATAAAGTCGGGGGAGTTCCAGTAGTTCTCAAGGCCTTGTTAGATGCAGGTTTATTACATGGCGATGTTCTAACTGTTACCGGAAAAACTATGGCTGAGAACTTGGCTGGCATTAATCCACCTGATGTTGATGGCGATATCTTGCGCGCTATCTCGTCACCGCTATCCACCGATGTCGGAATTACTATCTTGGGTGGATCACTTTCTCCAGAAGGTGCGGTATCGAAAAGAACGATCCAAGCTGGTGATGTAGTCGTAATTCGTTACGAAGGTCCACAGGGTGGTCCTGGAATGCGTGAGATGTTGATGATTACCGGTGCGATTAAAGGCGCAGGACTTGGTAAATCAACTCTGCTCTTAACTGATGGTCGTTTCTCGGGAGGTTCAACTGGGCTTTGCGTGGGGCATATTTCACCAGAAGCAGTAGATGGCGGACCGATTGCATTTATCAAAGATGGCGATTTAATTCGGATCGATACCAAAGCGCGCACCCTGGATCTATTGGTAGATCCTGCCGAACTTGAAGCCCGCAAGACTGGCTGGAAACCACTTACGCACAAATACACCCGCGGAGTCTTGGCGAAGTTCACCAAGTCAGTTGGCTCAGCCTCAAAGGGAGCGGTCTGCGAGTAGTTTCACAATTTGAGACTTACATCTCAAACCTTGACTCAACTGCCATCTGCGATGGAGAATACTCACATGTCAAAGAAGTACGCGCTCATCTCGTCATCAGTAATTGTGGTGGTCATTCGATAGCGCGTGCCTTTTTAACGCACGCGCCCTCAGATCCTCTGAGGGTTTTTTCATTTAAAAAGTAAATTGTAGAAATAAAAGTAAGTAACGAGAGTACGGAAAGGAGTAAGAAGATGGCGCACATACCAACGGCCAACGGCACAGCAATGACAGGAGCCACTTCATTGGTGAAAAGCCTAGAAGCAGCAGATGTAGAAGTGATGTTCGGACTGCCAGGCGGCGCAATTCTTCCTGCTTACGATCCGATCTTTGATTCATCTATTCGCCATATCTTGGTTCGCCACGAACAAGGCGCAGGCCACGCAGCAACTGGTTATGCGCAAGTTACTGGCCGCGCTGGTGTCTGTATCGCAACATCTGGTCCAGGTGCGACAAACCTTGTTACTCCTTTGATGGATGCCGCGATGGATTCAGTTCCGCTGATTGCCATCACTGGTCAAGTTCCATCTGCGGCAATTGGTACCGATGCATTCCAGGAAGCAGATATTCGCGGAATCACTATGCCGTTTACAAAGCATAATTATTTGGTAACTAACCCTGATGAAATCCCTGGCGTCATCGCTGAGGCTTTCCATATCGCGACAACTGGTCGCCCAGGCCCAGTTCTTGTAGATATCGCAAAAGATGCTTTGCAGAAGATGACTACATTTAACTGGCCAACTTCAATCAAACTTGCTGGTTACAACCCAAAGACAACTCCTGATGCACAGGCGATCACCGATGCCGCAGCGCTAATCGCGCAATCATCAAAACCAGTCTTCTATGTTGGTGGCGGCGTAATCAAGGCCAACGCTCATAAAGAACTTCGTCAACTTGTTGAACTTCTCGTAGCGCCCGTTGTTACAACTCTTATGGCGCGCGGTGCTTTCCCAGATTCACATCCGCTGCATATGGGTATGCCAGGAATGCACGGAACTGTCGCCGCTGTTACAGCGCTACAAAAGGCCGACCTACTAATCACTTTAGGTGCTCGTTTCGATGATCGCGTTACCGGAAAGCTTTCAACATTTGCACCAAATGCAAAGATTCTTCATGCAGATATTGATCCTGCTGAAATCGGAAAAAACCGTCATGCCGATGTTGCAGTTGTTGGCGATGTAAGAGAAACGATTTCCGCTCTCATTCCTGCACTTAAAGCCGCTCTTGCAAAGAACCAACCAGATCTTTCAACATGGATGCGCCAGATGAACTCGCTGAAGTCCACATACCCATTGGGTTATGACCAACCTGATGATGGTTCATTGTCACCACAACATGTAATTCAGCGACTTGGACAGATATCTGGAACCGACACCATCTTTACCGCAGGCGTTGGTCAACATCAGATGTGGGCTTCCCAATTTATTTCTTACGAACACCCACGTACCTGGCTTAACTCAGGCGGCGCAGGCACCATGGGTTACGGCGTACCTGCTGCGATGGGTGCAAAAGTTGGCGCACCAGATGCAACTGTTTGGGCGATCGATGGCGATGGATGTTTCCAGATGACAAATCAGGAACTCGTTACCTGCGCACTTAACAATATTCCGATCAAGGTTGCGATTATCAATAACGAATCTCTCGGCATGGTTCGCCAATGGCAGACCTTGTTCTACGAAGGCCGTTACTCAAATACCAACCTCGAATCAAAGCGCGTTCCTAACTTCCCAATGCTCGCAGAAAGCATGGGTTGCGTAGGTCTTTCTTGCGAACGCCCGGAAGATTTGGATAAGACAATCGAGAAAGCGATGTCGATCAACGACCAACCAGTTGTTGTCGATTTCCGCGTACATCGCGATGCGATGGTTTGGCCGATGGTTGCTGCCGGAACTTCAAATGATGAAATCATGATCGCTCGCGCCACCGCGCCCGACTGGGATTCACAGGAGCTCTAATGACTACTAGCCGCCGTCAACACACTCTTGAAGTTCTCGTTGAAAACGAACCAGGTGTTCTAGCCCGCGTTGCTGGCCTCTTTTCGCGCCGCGCATTCAACATCGAAACTCTCAACGTCGGACCAACAGCAGATTCATCAATCTCAAAGATGGTTATTGGAGTAGCTGTAGAAGGCCACTCTCTCGAGCAAGTAATTGCTCAGCTCGACAAACTTGTCAGCGTCATATCGATCAAAGATGTGACAGGCAAAGGCAAAGAAGTTCACGACACCCAACCTGATTACCAAAACTAAGCAAGAAACTAACTCGAAAAAGAAAAAGGAGAAACACCGTGGCAACGATGTATCACGAAGAGGATGCAGATCTATCAATCATCCAGGGTCGCAAGGTCGCGATCATCGGTTACGGCTCACAAGGCCATGCGCACGCACTCAACCTGCGTGACTCAGGCGTTGATGTTCGCGTTGGACTTAAAGAAGGCTCACCTTCACGCGCTAAGGCAGAAGCAGAAGGCCTTCGCGTT
>JAPLBI010000002.1:0-410 GCA_026392815.1 Actinomycetota bacterium | reverse complement strand
CTACACAGATTCAATCTTGCCTAACCTTAAAGATGGCGATGCTCTCTTCTTCGGTCATGGTTTCAATATCCGCTTTAGTTACATAAAGCCATCTACAAATGTTGATGTCTGCATGGTTGCGCCAAAGGGTCCAGGACACTTGGTCCGCCGCGAATACGCAGGCGGTCGTGGAGTTCCTGTAATCGTTGCAGTTGAACAAGATGCAACAGGCAGCGCATGGCCACTAACACTTTCTTACGCCAAGGCAATTGGTGGACTTCGCGCAGGCGGAATCCTCACAACATTTACTGAAGAGACTGAAACAGATCTATTCGGTGAGCAGTCAGTACTTTGCGGCGGCGCATCACAACTAGTTATGTACGGTTTCGAAACACTTACTGAAGCTGGATACCAGCCAGAAGTTGCGTACT
>JAPLBI010000166.1 GCA_026392815.1 Actinomycetota bacterium | reverse complement strand
GGAATAGGCGTTGCCGACATCGCTAAAACATCTACAGTTGTGCGCATCTTCTTAAGCGATTCTTTCTGCTCAACGCCAAAGCGTTGCTCTTCATCGACAATAACGAGCCCTAGATCCTTGAAGATCACATCTTGTGAAAGCAGACGATGGGTGCCGATAACAACATCGACGCTACCGGCCGCTAATTCGGCAAGAATTTCTTTTGATTCTTTAGCGGTGTTAAAGCGTGACATTCCGGCGACGCGAATTGGGAAACCTGAATATCGCTCTGCAAAAGTCTTAGCGTGCTGCTGCACAAGAAGTGTTGTTGGAACTAGAACTGCGACCTGCTTGCCATCTTGCACCGCTTTAAATGCTGCGCGGATTGCGATCTCAGTCTTTCCATAACCAACATCGCCGCAGATGATGCGATCCATTGGGTAAGGCTTCTCCATATCGCGCTTTACTTCTTCGATAGTCGAAAGTTGATCTGGGGTTTCGATATAAGAGAAGGCATCTTCTAACTCGCGCTGCCACGGCGTATCTGCAGAGAATGCATAACCAGGTGAAGATGTGCGTGCGGCATACAAACGAATTAACTCGCCAGCGATCTGTTTAACCGCCTTGCGGGCGCGACCCTTTGCCTTCTGCCATTCGCCGCTGCCGATGCGGTGCACAGCAGGTGCTTCGCCGCCAACGTATTTAGAAACTTGTTCCAAAGTATCTGTTGGGACAAAGATGCGATCTCCGGGTTGGCCGCGTTTAGCAGGCGCATATTCAATAACTAAGTATTCACGCGTAACTCCATTGATCGTGCGTTGAACCATCTCGACATAACGACCGATTCCATGTTGCTCGTGCACCACAAAATCACCAGCGCGCAGTTCTAGTGGATCAACAGCTTGTTTACGTTTTGATGGCATGCGCACGCCATCTTTTGCTGAAGCCTTACTGCCAGTTAAATCGCGTTCGGTCATAAATAGAATTCGCGATTCAAGTGAAGAGAATCCATGTGCAATAGATGATTGCGTTATATGAATCGTTGCCTTAGTCGGAATTGCCTTTAACTCTGGGGCAATAAAGACAGGTAGATCAGCATCGCGGAAGATGCCGGCATATCGTTCGGCCATTCCTTGCCCAGCCGTTGAGAAGATTATTGAAAAACCCTGGCTTACCGCCTCCTGCATCGCGGCAACTGCGCGATCAGCATCTCCTCGCAGCGGATCTATGGCGCTGAAATCCAAGAAGGTGGCGTCGGTATCTAAATCTGTTCCGAATGGATTAAAAGCGCGTGGCTTTAAGCCGCATCGGACTATCTCTTCATTTAGCGAATCCCATGAAAGATAGGTTGCATCGGTAACAGGTAAGGGCGCAACAGCACCGAGTGCGGCGTGCGACCAAGCGGCTTCAAAGAACTCATCATTAGTGGCAAGTAAATCCATCGTGCGCATACGAATTCGTTCGTCATCAATAAATACAACTTCGCTGCCTGTTGAAACTCTCTGAAAAATTGTCTCGGTTTCTTTGATAAGAATTGGAATTAGAGATTCCATTCCTTCAGAGATTATGCCTTGCGCCATGCGATCGAGAATTTCTAGTGCAGCGGGGTACTTATCCTTTACGCTCTCAGCACGAGAACGAATTTCTTCACTTAGTAAAAGTTCACGGCAAGGCAGAATTGCTAGCTTTCCAACAACGGGGTTGGTGGTTCGTTGTGATGAGACCTCGAAAAAACTCAACTCTTCAATTTCATCGCCGAAGAAATCGATTCTTATCGGATGCTCCGATAACGGTAGGAAGAGGTCGACGATTCCACCGCGCACCGCAAACTCACCGCGCTTTTCAACTAAGTCTGTACGGGTATATGCCAACTGCGTTAAATGCTCCACTAGCGAAGTTAGATCTACTTCGCCACCAATTTCTAAAGTTTGCAAAGGCGCAGTAGCTAAATCAGCGATGAATCTATGTATCGCTGCGCGAATCGGTGCAACAACAATTGGGTTCTCTAAATCTTTTCTCGCAAGCGTTGATAACGTCGCTAACCTTCTGGCAACGGTGTCACTTCGTGGGCTTAACCGCTCGTGAGGAAGGGTTTCCCAGGCAGGAAATTCGAGAACGTTTGGGTGCAATTCTCGGAGTTCATTTGCAAGATCTTCAGCGGCCCGACTTGAGCTAGTGATTACAAGTAACGGTTTACTCTGCGCGCGCAGTGCAAGCAAAAATGGATAAGTCGGGGCTGGGGAAATAATCTTTTGCGCGTCACCGATACAGGATGCAACGGCAGTATCTGCCCCAAGCATCTGCACTAATGCACGCATTTGATCATCCCTTTCCAATATGTGAGAAATGCCTTTGAAATGCCATTCCCATTGGCGATTTCTCAAGAGAAAACGCCGTAAGGCCCCGTTCCCAAAAGGGAGGGGGCTTGATGGGTTAAGTCTAACGCGCATAATCGCGTATCAAACTCATGAGTATTCCTGAGAGGATATGCCCGTGACACAGAGCCCCGCTAACGCCAACAACATCGCAAGCGATGATGCAATTTTGCGTAGCGATGTACGCAAGCTTGGAGATCTTCTAGGTCAATCACTTGTTCGCCAAGAAGGACAAGAACTTCTAGATCTCGTTGAATCTGTACGTAAAGCTGTCCGCGAAGGCGGCGGTATTGAATTACTAGAAAAACTCTCCGTCGAAGATTCTGTGCAATTGGTGCGCGCCTTTAGTACTTACTTCCATTTAGCAAATGTTGCAGAACAAGTTCACCGCGCACGTGTTCTTGCACAATCTCGCGCAGTTGGTGGCTCTTGGTTAAGCCGCGCTATCGATAAAATTGAAGAGGCCTATAAAGCGCAGACTCCGGGCCATTCCTTTACTCACGCAGATTTAGAACAATGGGTTAGCGAACTTATGGTTCGTCCCGTATTTACCGCACACCCAACCGAAGCTGCGCGCCGTTCGATCCTAAATAAACTCGGTGAAGTTGTGAAGTTGTTGGATCAAGATTTAAATCCGCGCCAGAACGAGCGCTTGGCAGAAACTGTGGATCTCCTTTGGCAGACTGACGAACTTCGTTTAAATCGTCCAGAACCTCTGGATGAAGCGATGAACGCTCTTTATTACCTAGATGATCTTGCTTTAAATACCGTTCCAGAAGTTTTAAATGATTTTGCGCGCGAACTAAAGCGCCTTGATATCGATCTGCCAGTAACTGCCCGTCCACTTACCTTCGGTACCTGGATCGGTGGCGATCGCGACGGTAATCCAAATATCACTGCGCAAGTAACTGAAGATGCGATTGCGCTCCAAGTTGCCCACGCGATCCGCACTTCGATTTCAGCGATGGATGAGCTGCGTCAGATGCTCTCAATTTCGACTCGCATAGTTGGTACAACTCCTGAATTACAAGCCTCTATTGAAGAAGATCTGAAGAATATTCCAGAGTTTGAGCCACGCTTTTTACGTTTGAATCAACAAGAGCCATATCGCCTTAAAGCAACTGCTATCGCACACCGTCTGGCATTTACGCGCAATCGCCATGCTGCACAGGCAGCACACGTTCCAGGGCGTGACTATGCAAACTCTGCAGAACTAATCGCAGATTTAACTTTGATGCGCGATTCATTGGCTGCCCATCGTGGCGAGCTAATCGCAACCGGCTTTCTAGAGCGCACAATCCGCAGTATTGCTGCCTTCGGTCTTACCCATGCAACTCTCGATGTTCGCGAACATTCTGATGCCCACCACAACCTTTTAAAGCAAGGAATGCCTGCTGGCTACATGGACCTGTCACAGAATGAAAAGTTTCCGGTACTTAATTCAGAGTTGGCGAAGAAGAGTTCACCTGATTTAACGAATTTAGATGCAGCCGGCAAGAAGACTTTCGATACCTTTAAAGCAATTGATGATCTAATCGCAAGATTTGGCCCTGAAGTAATCGAGACTTACATCATCTCAATGACAAAGGGCGCAGATGATCTAGTTGCTGCAGCGGTGATTGGTAAGGCAGCCGGTTTAGTTGATCTCGATAAGCAGATCGCCAAAATCGGTTTTGCACCACTACTTGAAACAGTTGCAGAACTTCGTGCCGCTGGGGAAATCCTAGAAAAACTCTTATCTGATCCAACTTATCGCGCGCTCGTCGCGCTGCGCGATGATGTGCAAGAAGTGATGTTGGGATATTCAGATTCAAATAAAGATGCAGGTATTGCAACAAGCCAGTGGGAGATCCACCGTGCACAACGTGCGTTGCGTGATGTGGCGATGAAGTACGACGTAAAACTTCGTTTATTCCATGGTCGTGGTGGTTCTGTTGGCCGTGGTGGCGGACCTACTTACGATGCTTTGGTTGCACTTCCATGGGGCTCAGTTGATGGACAGATCAAGATGACCGAACAAGGCGAAGTAATTAGCGACAAGTACGCACTTCCCGCTCTTGCTCGCGAAAACGTTGAGTTAACTCTTGCCGCATCTCTTGAAGCAACTATTCTCAACCGCGCGGCTCGTCAAAGCCCAACAGATTTAGCGCAATGGAATGAATGCATGAACTTGATTAGCGATAACTCTTTTGCGCGCTACCGAAAGTTAATTGATCATCCTGATCTTCCTGCTTACTTCTATGCCTCAACACCGGTAGAACAACTTGGAAATCTCTTCTTAGGTTCACGTCCATCGCGTCGCCCCGATGCAGCGGGCGGGCTCGATTCACTGCGTGCGATTCCGTGGGTATTTGGTTGGACCCAATCACGTCAGATCGTGCCAGGTTGGTTCGGCGTTGGTACTGGACTAAAGGCTGCGCGCGAGGCTGGTAAATCAGATGTATTAAAGAAGATGCTTAAGGAATGGCACTTCTTCCATACCTTTATTAGCAATGTGGAAATGACCTTAGCAAAGACAGATTTAGTAACTGCAAAACGCTATGTAGAAACTCTGGTTCCGACCGAACTTCATCACTTCCTCGACACAATTACTCAGGAATTTGAGTTAACGGTGAAAGAGATCCTTGCTCTCACTGAGAAAGAGACGTTACTGGGAGATCAACCAATTTTGGCTCGTACCTTGCAGGTGCGCGATGCCTATCTTTCTCCACTGCATTTGCTCCAAGTAAACCTCTTGCACCGTGTGCGCACAGCTGGAGAAGCATCAGATGCGATGTTGGTACGTGCGCTCTTGCTGACCATTAACGGCGTTGCCGCAGGCCTTCGCAATACTGGCTAATACAAGAATTAACTTAAGAATTAAATTGCGATTGAGTTAAATCAAGCCCTTTAGTAATTAGCGACTCAACAACATCTGCGCCACGATCTAGAAATTCTCCTAAATCTTTCTTCTCTTCCTTACTAAATTGCTTCAATACAAAGTCAGCTGGATCTTGCTGTCCCATTGGGCGACCTATGCCAAGGCGAACGCGGTAGTACTCAGCGGTGCCAAACGCTGAGGTGAGTGATTTCAAACCGTTATGGCCGTTATCGCCACCAGCGATCTTGGAGCGAATTGCCGCAAAGGGAATATCTAGCTCGTCATGCAAAACAATTACTTGTTGTGGTTCTACTGAATAGAAGTTGGCAAGCGCCTTAATCGGTCCGCCAGATTCGTTCATGTAACTCTTAGATTTTGAAAGGATCACAGAAAAAGCATCGACACCGACGCCTAACTTGTAGGCGGCGATGTCGGTGCGTGACTTATGGGTACTGAGTTTTACGTTGTGACGCTTAGCGAGTTCATCAATAACCATCTGGCCAACGTTATGGCGAGTGGCTTCATATTGTTCGCCCGGGTTACCGAGGCCAACAATTATCCAAGGAGATGTACTCACGAGGTAAAGAGTAAGGCTTAAGCGTCTTTCTTCTCTGCATCAGCTGCTGGTGCCGCTGCTGCATCTGCTGCAGGTGCAACGACTGCAACTTCTTCAACCGCAGTTGAACGCTCAGATAGGTGAACCACGATTGTGCGTGGGTCAGAGATCAACTTAACGCCAGCAGGAAGTGCAACGTTCTCTGCATAGAGTGATTGACCAGCTGCAAGACCTGTTAGATCAAGTGTGAAGAATGAAGGAATAGCAGTTGCTTCAACTTCAACTTCAATTGTGTGGTTAACGTGCTCAAGAATTCCGTCACGATCGTGTTCGCCTTCTGTGTGAACGGGAACGCCAACAGTAACTTTTTCACCACGACGAACAGCGACTAGGTCGATGTGCTCAAGGATCTGCTTAAGCGGGTGGCGAACAATTGCCTTTGGAAGTGTTAGTTGATCCTTGCCATCGATATCGATTTGGAGGAGAACGTTTGATTGCTTCAAAGCAACGCCGAGTTCGCGCGCTGGAAGTGTGATGTGCTGTGGCTTCTCGCCATGGCCGTAGATAACTGCAGGAACTAGACCTGCAACGCGTGCGCGACGTGATGCGCCTTTACCGAACTCTGTGCGAGTTGTACCGGTGATCTTGATTTCAGCCATTTTTTTACTCCTGTTTGTTTTGATCTGAATACTTCGGGGCTTTACTTTTTTAACACGAAGTTCCAGCAGGAGTTAAATCCTTACCGTCGATTACGGAGTTTTTCACCCTCGCCGGAAACCTGGGCAAAGGTTAGCGTGGCTTAGCTGTGTCCGTCAAAAAGGCTTGTTACGGAGCCATCTTCGAAGACTTCGCGGATCGCACGAGCCAGAAGCGGCGCAATTGAGAGGACAGTCAGCCCATCAAAGCGCTTATCTTCATCGATCGGAAGTGAATCGGTCACGACAACTTCGGTGACCTTAGAAGCCTTTAGGCGATCAACTGCTGGGCCAGAAAAGACCGCGTGAGTTGCCGCGACGATAACTTCTTTTGCGCCCGCTGCAAATAAGGCATCTACTGCTTTGGTAATTGTTCCTGCAGTATCGATCATGTCGTCAATTACTACACAAGTCTGGCCTTCGACTTCACCAACAACTTTTCCGGTAACTGATTCATTTGGAATACGTGGGTCGCGAGTCTTATGGATAAATGCGATTGGGCAGCCACCGAGAAGTTCTGACCAGCGCTCGGCAACGCGTACGCGGCCTGAGTCAGGAGAAACAATTGTTAAGCGACTGCGATCTACTTTGCTGCCAACATAATTTGCCAGCATTGGCAGTGCGAATAAGTGATCAACTGGTCCGTCGAAGAAACCTTGAATTTGTGACGTGTGAAGATCGACAACCATCAGGCGATCTGCACCAGCTGCTTTGTAGAGATCGGCCATTAAGCGTGCAGTGATTGGCTCGCGACCACGGTGCTTCTTATCTTGACGTGCATAACCATAGAAAGGTGCGACCACTGTGATGCGCTTTGCAGATGCGCGCTTAAGAGCATCAACCATGATTAGTTGTTCCATGATCTGCTTATTAACTGGCGCAGAGTGGCTTTGAATTACAAAGGCATCGCAACCACGAACTGATTCTTCGAAGCGAACAAAAATTTCGCCATTGGCAAAGTCATATGCAGATGTTGGTGTTAGCGGAATACCAAGTTCTTCGGCTACTGCTTCGCTGAGCTCAGGAAATCCGCGGCCTGAAAAGAGTCGAAGTTTTTTCTCTGAGGACAAACGAATTTCGCTCAAGGAAATTAGCCTTTCTTCTCGTCGCGTTTTTCGGAAGCTTTTCAGTAATTACAGAACCAGCCGCGGTGTAAGCCCCGTCACCAATTGAAACAGGTGCAACTAACATCGAATCGCTACCGATGCGGACGTGATCTCCGATAGTGGTGTGATGCTTATCTACTCCGTCATAGTTAACAAAGATCGTGGCCGCGCCAATATTTGAGCCTTCACCGATGGTGGCATCGCCCACATATGAAAGATGTGGAACTTTAGAGCCATCGCCAACTTTTGCATTCTTAATTTCAACGAATGCGCCAGCCTTTGCGCCAGTTCCAAGAACTGTGCCTTTACGTAAGTATGAGTACGGGCCAACGTTTGCACTGGCGCCGATAGTTGCTTCAAAACAATTCGATTCAACAATGTTTGCGCCCTCAAGCACCTTGCAAGATTCCAGCGTTGTGCGAGGTCCAATAACTGCGCCAGTTGCGATCTTTGAAGATCCCAAGATCGCAGTTCCAGGGTAGATAGTTACATCATTTGCGATCTCTGCAGTTGCATCAATCCAAGTTGTTGTTGGATCGACAATCGTTACTCCAGCGCGCATGAAACCTTCGTTTATACGATCGCGTAGCAAAGCAGCGCTTTCCGCTAACTGCACGCGATCGTTAACCCCCAAGATTTCAATGAAATCTTCGATGAGCGCCGCTGCGATTGTTCCGCCTTCATTGCGCAGAATTTCGATGACATCAGTTAGATATAGCTCGCCCTGCGAATTATCGTTAGTTAGCTTGCCAATTGCTCCAGCAAGTTTCTTGGCATCGAATGCGTAAACCCCAGAATTGACTTCGTAGATCTCCTTAACAAAGTCATCAGCATCGCGTTCTTCAACTATACGAAGAAGTGAGCCATCATCGCTGCGAACAATGCGTCCGTAACCAGTTGAGTCAGGATGTTCTGCAGTTAAAACCGATGCGGTGAAGCCACCTTCGTGGTGAGTAGCAAGGAGTTGCTTAAGTGATTCACCGGTAAGCATCGGCGTATCTCCGGCCAGGATCAAGATCGTTCCTGAAATATCTGTGCCGGCGAGCGCCAACTGAGTTGCATGGCCAGTGCCGCCGCGACGTTCTTGGAAAACTGTTGTGACATTCGGTGCGACTTCGCGCAGATGTTCTTCAACTGCTTCGCGTCCTGCGCCAACGACAACTCGCACTTGCTTTGGAGCGAGCGCGTTGACTGCGTGAAGTACATGGCCAACTAGTGAGCGTCCTGCAACTTCGTGCAAGACCTTTGGCGTTGCTGATTTCATACGAGTGCCTTCACCGGCGGCGAGAACAACAACCGTTTCGAGATTTGCACTCATGTAGTAAGTCTAACTTGCTCCGCCAGTTCTATCGGTGGGCAATCGAGCTTGCTCCGCCACCAGGTATCGATCCTGGACCCTGGGCTTCAAAGGCCCATGTGCTAGCCACTACACAATGGCGGAACGCATATTCTCCCTCATATCTATGTGTGCTCGCGACCATTTCAGGGCGATCCCCTTAAGCGATATATCCTCTAGACCTATGAGCGCGCACCGTGATGAAGTCGACCGCCTAATCGCGGATTGGAAGCGCGAGCGCCCCGATTTAGATATCAGCCCTTTTGCGGTGCTTAGCCGTATTTCACGAATCTCTCGAAATTTAGATATCGCCCGTCGCGATGCTTTCGCTGACCTAGAAACTTCGGGCTTCGATGTTTTAGCGGCGCTGCGTCGTTCTGGCGATCCTTATCAACTCTCCCCTGGCGCACTTATGCAAGAAACACTTGTCACAAGTGGCACCATGACAAATCGTTTAGATCGCTTAGAAGAATTGAAATTGATTACCCGCCAACCAGATCCAGATGATGGCCGTGGATCACTCGTTACTTTAACTGCATCCGGAATGCGCGCAGTTGATAAGGCGTTAGAAGGTTTGCTTGAACAAGAACGTGAACTGTTAAAGGGCTTAACCCGTGATCAGAAAGTAGCTCTCGCCGATTTACTTAGCGCACTCGCTGCGCACTTGGAAGAAAAGTAGATAACTAGAAAATTAGATGACCTTGGCACCGTGCACTGGACCATAAGCTCGGGCAACGCTGCCAACAACTCCGCTAGATGTTAAAGCAACTGCTAAATCTAAACCTTGCTCTTCATCGGCAACTAGGAATGCAACTGTTGGCCCGGAGCCAGAAACAATTGAACCAAGTGCGCCATATTCTTCGCCGACATCGAGAACTAAAGTTAAAGCAGGGCGCAGCGAGCAAGCCGCGGATTGCAAATCATTATGTAGCGCCTGACCTACTGCTTTCGAATCTGCGGCAAGTAAAGATTGCATCAGCGCATCGCTAGTTTGAGGCGCTGCGATATCTAAACCAGCGCGCAGACGATCGCACTCTTGATAAACCGCAGCCAATTGCTGTGCCGCCAGAAATCATAAATGGAACATCGCTGCCAAGTCGTGAACCAAATTCATGCATCTCTTCACGTGACATCTCGAGTTCGTAAAGTTCATTTATGCCAACAATAACTGCAGCTGCATCTGCGCTCCCGCCAGCCATGCCACCTGCAACCGGGATCGATTTATTCACTTCTATATGGGCATCAATGACAAAGTCATAGTCGTCGGCGATTAACTGCGCTGCTTTTACCGCCAAATTAGTGGCATCAGCTGGCACGCCATGAGTGTGATCACCAATGATTGAAATAGTGATTCCGTTATCTGGTGCAGATTTTGTGATTGTGACATCGTCATAAATTGAGATCGCTTGAAAAACAGTAACTAAATTATGGAAACCATCGGCCTCACGTGGACCAACTGCCAATTGCAGATTTACCTTGGCAGGAACTCGTACGGTGACAGAGTTGCGGTTAGTTTTGGACACGCTAAGACTCTAAACCTTGTTGGGCAATTTTGCAGAAGCCATGGATATCAACTGATTCACCGCGCAGCGTTGGGTCGATTCCCGCTGCAATCAAGTGCGCTTCGGCAGCAGCGGAACCGCCATAGCGAGAAGATAAAGCAGCGCGCAGCATCTTGCGACGTTGTGCAAATGCTAGATCGATAATCGTAAAGACTTCCTTGCGCAGAGTTTCATTACCTGGTGTTGCACGGCGTTTAAATCCAACTAACTTTGAATCCACATTTGGCGCCGGCCAGAAGATCGAACGAGAAACTGAACCAGCACCTGATACATCTGCCCACCATGCCGCTTTAACGCTCGGAATTCCATATTCCTTGGTATTTGGTTTTGCAGCCAAGCGATCTGCAACTTCTGCTTGCACCATAACCACGCCGCTGCGCAGAGTTGGCAGAATTTCTAGAAGATGTAAGAAGACGGGAACCGAAACGTTGTAAGGCAGGTTCGCAACCAAGACTGTTGGCTCACCTGGAAGTGATTTAACTTGAAGAGCATCTTGATTGATGACAGTGAGAATTTCGCTGCGATCGCTATGTAGCGCAGCTGTTATTGGTAGTTGGTTAGCTAAACGTGAATCAATTTCAACCGCGATAACACTGGTTGCTTCTTCCATCAGCGCAAGCGTTAACGAACCTAGGCCTGGCCCGATTTCAAGTGCGACATCGCCGGCGGTAACGCCGGCGGTGCGAACTATCTTGCGGCAAACATTGGCATCAATTACAAAGTTCTGGCCAAGTGCTTTGGCAGGTTTTAAATCTAACTTTTCAGCAAGGGCGCGAATTTCTGCAGCACCAAGCAGGGTCATAACGTAGAACCTGCGGCAAATGATCCAAAGATGCGTTCGGCGTTATCGGAAAGCGCCTGGGCGAGTGCGCCAACGCTCTCGTTACGTTCTTCAGCCATGGCGCGAACGATATTTGCGATCTGCGCTGGAGTATTTAACGCGCCGCGATTTGGCATAGGAGATAAGAAAGGAGAATCGGTTTCAACCAATAGTTGATCGTGCGGCACAAGTTTTACCGCACCGCGAAGTTCGGGGGCGTTCTTGAAAGTTAACGTGCCTGCGAAGGAGAGTATGTAACCCCGATCAATGCAGAGCTTGGCCATATCTACCCCGCCTGAGAAGCAGTGAAAGACAGTCTTTTCGGGAGCGCCAACTTCGAGCAAGATAGATAAGACATCATCATGCGAATCGCGATCGTGAATGACTAGCGCCTTCTTTG
>JAPLBI010000012.1 GCA_026392815.1 Actinomycetota bacterium | reverse complement strand
ACAACTGGCTTTGTTACATACTCGGCGATAAATGCTGCAGCGCGCTCTTCAGCATCGCCGCCGATTTCACCGATCATGACAATTGCAGTTGTATCAGGATCATCTTGAAATGCCTTTAGGCAATCAATATGTGTTGTACCGATTACTGGATCTCCACCAATACCAACTGCAGTAGAAAATCCGATATCGCGAAGTTCGTACATCATTTGGTAGGTAAGTGTTCCGGACTTAGAAACTAAACCGATTGGTCCGCGCTTGGTGATATCTGCAGGAATGATTCCGACATTTGATTGTTCTGGGCTGATTAGACCTGGGCAGTTTGGCCCGATGATCTGAGTTGTGCCTTTTTGAACTGAATATGCGTAGAAGTATGCAGAGTCATGAACTGGAATACCTTCAGTGATTACAACAACTAGCGGCATCTTGGCATCAATAGCATCGATGACCGCTGCCTTTGCAAACTTTGGCGGAACAAAGACAACTGAAACATTTGCGCCAGTTGCAGCCATTGCTTCAGCAACAGTGTTAAAGACCGGAAGTTGATGGCCATCAATATCGACAACCTGTCCACCCTTACCTGGCGTAACTCCACCAACAACTTTGGTGCCTGATGCCAACATGCGACGGGTGTGCTTGGTTCCCTCGGAACCAGTCATTCCCTGAACGATTACCTTGCTTGCAGAATTGATGAAGATTGACATTACTTTGCCGCCAATTCTGCAGCGCGTGATGCTGCTCCATCCATAGTTTCAGCTTGCTCAATCAACGGGTGATTGGCTGCCTTCAAAATTGCGCGACCTTCAAGGACGTTGTTGCCATCAAGGCGAACAACGATTGGCTTAGTGGCCTTTGCGCCAAGTAGTTCAAGTGCTTGAACGATGCCGTTTGCAACAGCATCACAAGCGGTGATTCCGCCGAATACATTTACAAATACGCTCTTTACATCGGGATCACCCAAGATGATTGAGAGTCCATCGGCCATCACTTGGGCAGAAGCACCGCCGCCGATGTCGAGGAAGTTTGCCGGGCGCATACCGCCGAATTTTTCACCAGCGTATGCAACGACATCGAGCGTTGACATAACCAGGCCAGCACCGTTGCCGATGATTCCGACCTGACCGTTATCTAGCTTTACGTAATTCAAACCTTTTTCTTTAGCGGCGGCTTCGAGCGCATTTGCCGCATCGTGATCTACAAGCGCCTCATGTGTTGGTTGACGAAATTCCGCGTTGTCATCGAGAGTCACTTTGCCATCCAGTGCGATGATGCGACCATCTTCGGTCTTGACAAGCGGGTTGATTTCAACGAGGGTGGCATCTTCAGATTGGAAGGTCTCCCATAGTTTTACAAGAACATCTGCGACTTGATCTGCGATATCTGCTGGGAACTTAGCCTGCGCAACTATCTCTTTCGCTTTTGCAAGTGAAATTCCATCAACAGCGGTTACTGGAACCTTGGCAAGTTTTTCAGGTGCAGTGTGTGCAACTTCTTCGATATCCATTCCGCCAGCAACAGATGCCATTACAAGGAATGTGCGGTTTGAGCGATCAAGCAAAATCGACATGTAGTACTCGTCCACAATTGGCGCAGCTTGCGCGATCATCACTTTGTGAACTGTGTGTCCTTTAATATCCATTCCGAGAATGGCGCCGGCTTTCTCTTTGGCATCATTTGCATCAACGGCAAGTTTTACTCCGCCTGCTTTTCCGCGACCGCCAACTTTTACTTGTGCCTTAACAACTACTTTTCCGCCCATTTTGCTAGCAGCAGCGAAGGCTTCATTAGCGGTAGTTGCAACAGCGCCTGCTAGAACAGGTACGCCGTGCTTTTCAAAGAGGTCACGTGCTTGATATTCAAAGAGATCCACAGATAACTACCATTCGAAGAATTACTAGCTCGTCTTTGCGCTAGCGGATATGGGTAATCCTAATCCTTGGTAAAGGCTACAAAACCACAACTGGGGCATAGCGCAGTAAGAGGCGTTTTTCTCCGTATTGGCCGAAGTTGATCGTCGCCTCTGATTTATCGCCTTCGCCCGCTAGCGCTACAACTGTGCCGAGACCGAATGTGTCATGTGACACACGCTGACCAACTTCAAGAACCATCGCAGAAGATGTTTTGCCGGTCGCTCTCGGCGGAGGTGTTGTCGGAGTACGACGGCGAAGTCCAGAACTTCGAGATGAAGATGAGGGGCGCGCTTCGTTCTTCCATTCGACTAAATCAGTTGGAATTTCATCTAAGAAACGTGAACCGGGGTTGTACTTAGGAGTTCCGAAAGTTAAACGATATTCCGCACGCGAAATATAAAGTCTTTTTTCCGCGCGCGTTAACCCAACGTATGCCAAGCGACGTTCTTCTTCAATCTCTTTTGGATCATCCAAAGTACGCGAATGCGGAAAGATTCCATCTTCCATACCGGTGAGAAATACCGTTGGAAATTCCAAACCCTTTGCAGTGTGCAGAGTCATTAGCGTTACGACTCCCCCATGATCTTCACCGTCTGGGATCTCATCCGCATCGGCAACTAGCGAAACTTTTTCGAGGAATCCAGAGAGTGAAATTTCCTCATCTTCACCGAGCTCCTCAAAGGGGCGCTCTTCATATTCCATTGATGCCGAGACCAGTTCCGTTAAGTTTTCAACTCGTACTTCATCTTGCGGATCGGTGCTCGCTTCAAGCTCAGTGAGCAACCCTGATTGTT
>JAPLBI010000100.1 GCA_026392815.1 Actinomycetota bacterium | reverse complement strand
AGTTGGCGAATCTGTTGAGAAGCCGGATGAATACAAGGAAGTTAACTTCACCGCTACAGCCGAATTATTAAAGCTTGCCCAGAAGCACGGCGTTAAGAAGTTCTTGTTCTCTTCGACTGCAGCAGTCTATGGAAGTCCAGACACCATGGATCCCTGCAAAGAGAACGGCCCACTTGCACCAATCTCTCCATACGGTTCAACAAAGCTAGATGCCGAAAGTAAAGTTACAGAATTTATCAATACTCCAGGAAACTCAGGAACATCTCTTCGTTTCTTCAATGTTGTCGGTACCGCTTCTCACGAACTTCTCGATAACTCAGTAGAAAATCTTGTACCTATTGTCTTGGGCAAGTTAAGCAATAACGAAGCACCGGTTATCTTCGGTACCGATTACCCAACTGAAGATGGCACATGCGTGCGTGATTATGTAGATGTTCGCGATATCGCAGCAGCACACTTGGTTGCGGCTAATTCAACAAAACCAATTCCTGCGATCATCAATGTCGGCACAGGTCGCGGTGCATCAGTGCGTGAAATCGTTAAATTAGTTTTAAAGGCAATTAACAAAAGCGATGCTCAAGTTATTGAAGCGCCACGTCGTGCGGGAGACCCAGCATTCTTGTGCGCAAACGTTGATTTAGCAGCGGCGGAACTTGGATTTAAATCAAAGTACAGCCTTGAAGAAAGTATTCGTAGCCTCTTCTAATTAAACCTTGGCACCTGGCGATAAAACGTTTATACCCATCCTCGATGCATTCTTCGCCATCTGTTTATCGTAGGTAATCAACCCTTCAATTCTCTCGCCCAGCAGCAGCGTTGTAGCAACATGTATGGCATCGAGTGAACCCAAGGATATATTTTCGCCAAACGATCCAGCCATTCTCAAAACCGTTCCTGAAAGATCGGCGAAATTAATTTTGCCAAGCTCTTCATCTGCTAATTCAATTGCGCTTGGCTGCATTTTAAAGACCGCTCTTCTTACTTCAAGTCGTGAGAGCTCAGAAGAGATCACCCCACCCGAAATTTTTTTTACAAGCGCCGGTCTCTCAGGTTCTGCAAATATGAATTTTAGAATTGCCGAGCTATCTAGATACCAGCTCAATATCTTTCCTCAGCGCGCATCTCCATCAAAATCTCAGTAGAAGTCTTCTTACCAATAATTTTTGCGGGGTTTTTTGTTGGACGCCAATCGGGATTTCGTGCCGGTTTAATCAAACCGCTTTCACTATATTCATCGTAAAGCGATTTGGTAATTGGCAAGATACGCGCAACCGGGCGCAGTTAAAGCCCTTTTCGCCCCTATTTAGCCCGTCTGGCGCTGCCGATAGACTTACGTACATGCCCGCCAGCCTGCCAACCCCTGCCGCCCCGGCGCAGGATGCAACGCGCAGCGTTCTGGCGAAGTTCGCGCACTCCAACAGATTCGATAGCCACAGCATTCTTGGCAGGCTTCTTTGCGCCCGAAGTCGGCTTTGGTTTACGAGCGGCGGTTGTCATGTTGCAAAGGTAGCACAAACGGTAAAAGTGCTACACCTAATAAACAGCGCAGTTAAAGCCCTTTTCGCCCCTATTTAGCCCGTCTGGTGCTGCCGATAGACTTCACACATGCCCAATAGCCTGCCGACCCCTGCCGCCCCGGCGCAGGATGCAACGCGCAGCGTTCTGGCGATCCCCGCATTCCGCAAGCTCTGGAACTCGATGGTCTTCTCTTCCCTTGGTGATTGGTTAGGCCTGCTTGCAACCACGGCGCTTGCCGCACAACTTTCCGGTGGCTCTTATGCAACTGCAAACTTTGCAATCGCAGGCGTCTTCATCGCTCGCCTTTTACCCGCAGTTTTCTTAGGCCCCATCGCCGGAGTTATCGCAGATCGCTTTGATCGTCGCAAGTTAATGGTTACCGCAGATATTTTCCGCGCTGGCCTTTATATCTCGATCCCAATTGTTAATACATATTTCTGGTTATACGCCGCAATGATCTTGGTCGAATGTTTAACACTCTTCTGGTCGCCAGCAAAGGAAGCAACAGTTCCAAACTTGGTAGGCAAAGAAAAACTTGAGAGCGCAAATCAAGTTTCGCTTCTAGCCGCATACGGCACGGCACCAATTGCAGCGATTCTCTTCTCACTCTTAACGCTCTTTGCATCTGCTATCGAATCTCTATTTCCATTTACTATCGGTGATTCAGTAGATATTGCACTTTATGCAAATGCCGTAAGTTTTGCCTTCGCAGCATTTACTATCTGGGGTCTTAAAGAGATTCCAAAGGGTGCCGCCGCTGGAAAAGCAAAAGATGAAAACATTTGGAAATCACTTCACGATGGCTGGAAATCGGTTAGCGATTCTATTCGGTGCAGTCTTTACCGGTCTTGCAATCGGAATCGCCTTTGGCCCGAAGATCTTCGCGCAATTTTCTCGCCGCCGTTTATTCGGCGCATCCCTTACAACCGCCGGCATATTCCTCGTTCTCCTTGCCTTGATCCCAAACCTTGTCCTGGCAGTCTTTACGGTGATCTTCCTCGGCGCATTTAGCGGCGTTACCTGGGTTACCGGCTTCACGATGCTGGGCATGGAAGTACAAGATGAAGTCCGCGGTCGCACCTTTGCCTTCGTGCAATCACTTATCCGCATTACGCTGGTTGCAGTTCTTGCAATCGCACCAGCAGCTGCCGCAGCCTTCGGCGTCCACACCTACAAAATTCAAAACGCCACCTTTAACTTCAATGGCGCGCAAGTAACAATTCTTATCGCAGGTTTAATCGCATCAATCATCGGCGCAATTTCATATCACCAAATGAAAGATCGCCCAAGTGTTTCACTCTGGTCAGATATCGCAAATGCACTTAAGGGCGAACTCGGCGGCATCACCGGTGCACCAACAACTGGCGGCTTCATCGCTTTCGAAGGTGGCGAAGGCACCGGTAAATCAACGCAATCAAAACTTCTGAAGGAGTGGCTAGAAGCCCGCGGTGAAAGCGTTGTCCTATCGCGCGAACCCGGTGGCACAGATTTAGGGCAAGGCTTGCGCAAGATTTTGCTCGGACACGAAACTGGCGTCATCAGCCCGCGTGCTGAAGCACTTCTCTATGCCGCAGATCGCGCACACCACGTTTTCTCAATTATTCGCCCCGCACTTGCTGAAGGCAAAGTTATAATTACCGACCGTTACTTTGATTCATCAATTGCATATCAAGGTGCCGGTCGCGTCTTATCCCCCGGTGAAGTCGCACGTATTTCGCGT
>JAPLBI010000077.1 GCA_026392815.1 Actinomycetota bacterium | reverse complement strand
TCTGTTCGAAAGGTAGCAGGAGGGGCTGACAAGGTCTTTAGGCGTGTCGCATGGGAGGATTCGAAACGTGTTGATCCTCCTGCCGCCTTCCGAGAAGAAGGTCGAAACCAGCAAGCCAACGGCTGCGATCAACGTCTACACCGGCGTGCTCTACCAGGCCCTTGGCTGGGCCACGCTAAGCCCGGCTGCACGCAAGCGAGCAGCGAGCGCAGTTGTGATCATCTCAGCCAAGTACGGAGCAGTGCGCCCTGACCAGTTGATCGAGAGCTACAAGGCGAAGATCGATAACAACGCGATGCGCGAGCCGGTCGCGAAAGTTCTAGACCCAATCAAGTCCCCACTAATCGTTGACTGCCGTTCCTCTACATATAAAACGGTCTGGCACTCCCCCATAGATAAGACCGTTGAGATTCAGATTTCAACTGTGGTCGATGGCGTGCGCAAAGTCGTAACTCATATGTCTAAGAAGACCCGTGGCGAAATTGCGCGCGCGCTCTTGCAATCCCGCTCGGCGCCCAAGACCCCGGAAGATCTATATGCGATCGTTTCAGAGATGTATCCATGTGCGCTAACGCCGAGCGATGGAGTTAATCCTTGGGTACTAGAAGTAATCGCTGTCTAAAAGTTAACGATTGCTAATTTAATTCTTAGCTAAATATCCCCAGGCCAAGCTCGCAGCAATTGCTACCCAGATTTGATATGGAACCAGTAATAGCCCCATAGTGAGCGTTGCTCTAAAAGTCAGAAAAAGTACGGGAATTGTTAGAACGGCAGCCGACGTTAGCGCTATCGAGGCATATAAGAAATTGTGTGGAACATAGAATTGATAGGCCCAAGTTAGAGCCGCAGCGATGCTTAAGCCGAAGAAGACCAACCAGGTTATGTTTTCAATTTTACTTAATGATCTAGATACTTGATACGACGCAATTCCAAGAACTGTAAAGTTATATGGCCAGATGAGCCCGATAACAGCACTGGGTGGCTGCCAAGCAGGACGGTTTAGAGATGCATACCAACCAGGCGAGGAAGAAACCCAGATTCCTGAACCGAAGGCGTAGATAAAGACAAAGAGAATCCCAATTGCAGCAGCGATTAATTTGAAATCCACGGTAAGAATCTAGCGGTATTTCTCGGCTTACCTTGGTTTCTGCTGTTTAAAGCTTATGGAGTTTTAGTTTTATCCCGATCCAGGCACCCGTAAAGGCAGTTGCGAAAAATACCCAACCAGAGAGTGCAAATGACTGTGTTCCAGAGAGAAGCACACCGACAGTGCAGCCGAGTGCGATCATGGAAGACCAACCGAGAAGCAGCCCACCAACAAGAGCGGTTAAGGCGTTGCGCCAAGTAATTTGCTGGAATTTAAAGCGATTGCCCGCCAGCGCTGCAGCAAATGATGCGATAACGATTCCGAGTATCAACCACCCGTTATTTACGATTGCTGTAGAAACAACTGCGATGCAACCGGCCATTAGATCTAAGCCATCAAGGTTTTGTGGAATCCAACCCTGTCCCTCAAAGTAGGTGCGAGAGGTTGTGCTTAATTGGCGCGTCACTCCAAGCGGCTCAATACGCAGATAAGCAAAGGTCCCAATAACGCCGAAAATTGCACCGGTTGTTAGCGGGCGCCAACGATTGATGAGAAGTGATTGGCGCAGGCTTGCCAGATCGATCTTGGTCGCAACAGGATTTGCAAGCGGCGTGGAGTTCTTACCAATTCTAATTGCAACGACTGCTATCACGGCTAACAACAAAAGAGTTAAAACGAGCGATCCGCCATAACCAAGATAATGGGGCAGCCATGCTGTAGGTGCAATGCTAATTGATTTTGAGTACAACGTGTTCCAACTCTTAAAGCCGAGTCCGAAGCCGATTAACGAACCAAATAAGGCTGGGTATGCGCGCAGTGATCCTTGTCCGATGCGATAGAGATGCCCGCTAATGCAAGCACCTGAGAGCGCCATACCGATTCCGAATGCAAGACCGGCGGCAACTAACGCGGTACTAACTGGTCCAATGTGTGCATTTGGAGGAAGGCGATCAGAACTTGTATCAGGTAAGAACTGTCCGAAGATAACCGCGTAACCAATTGCGCCTACTGCAATTGCGCTAAGGATCGATAGGAACGGTGTTGTGTCACGGTCTTCAATGGCATCGCGGAAGATGCAGAAGAAACAGAATCGACCTCTCTCGAAAGCGATTCCGAGGGCGCTACCAATTAACAGTGAAAGCGCTGCGTTTGCGCCAGTTCCTTCGTTATCACTTAATTGGTATGCGGAGAAAAGCAAACCAACTACCAATAACGCTGCTAAACCTGTTCTTACAGAATCACCCTTGCTCCAGGTAGAAACCTCAGTAGAGGTTCCGGAATCTCCAGAACCTCTACCAAAGTTAGTAACTGCGCTAATTACGCTGCTCCCCAAATAGTTCCGGCTGGGTTGTTAATTGGATTTCCAACGCCATTTCCGTATTCAGTCCAAGAACCGTCATAGTTCTTAACTTCATATCCAAGGATTTCGCTAAGTACGAACCAAGTAAGCGATGAACGCTCACCAATGCGGCAATAGGTAATGATTGGCTTCTTGCCATCAATCCCCTTATCGGCGTAGAGCTTCTTGAGATCTGCAACGCTTTTGAATGTTCCATCAGCATTAACGTTTGCACCCCACGGCACATTAACGGCACCTGGGATATGTCCTGCTCGAACAGCTAACTCCTGGAATCCGGCTGGAGCAAAGATCTTGCCGTTGTACTCATCAGCTGAGCGAATATCAACCAAATCTGCTGAACCCTTCTTGCGAACGGCAGGAAGTACATCGCGAATCAAAGTTGCGCGGATTGATTTATCAGCCTTAGTTGCAACGAAGTTTCCTTCTTTTGGTGTTGGAACAACAGTCGTGAAAGGGCGACCATCCTTCTCCCACTTAACGCGTCCGCCATCTACTAGTCGAACATCTTCAATACCGTAGGTGTTGAAGATCCACGCACCCCAAGCCGCAAACCAGTTGTTCTTATCTCCATAGAGAACCACAGTTGAATTCTTATTGATACCGGCGGCGCGAGCTAACTTCTGAAAACGTGCGCCAGCGACGATGTCACGGTTTACAACTTCAACAAGATCTGTGTACCAGTTGAACTTAACAGCGTTCTTGATATGTCCGCGCTCGTAAAGACCAGCCTCAGTGCTTACTTCGATGATCTTCACATCTGGGTTATCCAAATTCTTCTCTAGCCAGTCGGTCTGAACAACAGAGCGGGCTAGGTTCTTTGGAGCTGCATTGGCAGGTGCAACAGTCACGCCGGCGGCTAAGCCCAGGCTAAGTAAAGCAACAACAATATTCTTCGGTCGAACTACTAAATTCTTAAACATACTTCTCTCCTTAAAATAGTTTTATACATGGAAAATTGGCTGAAATAAAAGGTTTGATGGCTTGCTTAAAATCAGCAGGCAGAAGTGTTTACACGGCAGAAATCAATTACGCGACGCTTTGTAAACATGGTGGAAACATAGATTGTTAACTTGCTAAACGCAACACGCCAATTATTTGCAGATGCGATCTACTTATGGTTACTTATATTTAACAGTCTCATTTGGGTAGGCAGCACATACTGCACGCCATATTTCATGAGGTTCAAGCCCAGATTGCAACGCTTCATCCACGCTCTTACTGCCGAGTTCAGTAATTGCAATGTCTTTGCAGAAGGAAGGAGCCCATTGCTCTCCGAATGAGAGAGTTAAACGTTCACGAAGATCAGAAATACGCATTTAATCGATAGTTAAAATTTAAAAGAGGGTGCGATCGACTAGGAGTTCGGCTTGTTCGCGAGACTGAGCCGGGGTTAGTGGTTGCATCGCTTGCCCCATCAGCCAACGCATAGCAACGCCTGTGCCTGCTGCAGATTTAGTTGCGTTGTACAAACACTTTGCCAGTTCGAGATAAAGGGGGTGTTCTGCGTGAGAGAGCATCTCGGTAAGTGCTGCTTTATCGTGAATGCGCATCGCAGATAGCGCGCCATCTGTTGAAACGTACAGAGAGAGTTTTTCCAAGGCATCAGCTGGAGTTCCTGCCTTGTTTGCCAGGTCAATCATGAATGCTACTTCTGCGGTGATTAACGCAGAGATCACCGCTGATTTATCGCGGTAATGGTTATATAAAGTTGCGCGGGATACCTGTGAAGCATCTGCGATTTCGATCATGGAGATATTTGATAAACCAAATTGTGAAATTAATTTTTTAGCGCCTTCTAAAATTGCGCTCTCGGTACGGCGGTGGGTTGCACCTTGGGTGGCGTACTTAGGCTGCGTCGACAACGGACAACTTCGCACTCTCTTGAGACTTGAGCTCAAGTGAGACGTTGGTAATCACAGAAGAAAGAGTTAGATCTAGCGCTTCACAGATTGCATTTAAAAGTTCTGAGGATGCTTCCTTTTGGCCGCGTTCTACTTCAGAGAGGTAACCGAGTGAGACACGTGCTTCGCGTGCGACATCGCGCAGAGTGCGTGACTGTTCAGTGCGGGCTGCGCGCAGGGTCTGGCCAACGGCAGTGCGTAGTAGCGCCATGGTGGTCATCCCTTCTCTTATTTATCGCGTTGTCTAAGGATACGCGCAAATGAGGCGATCGCGCTTGCTACGGTGGCGTTTCGCACAACTTCACGTTCACCAGAGAGCGAAAGTTCTATTACTTGAACTATCGGGCCAACGAAGGCTACGAAAACTCGGCCGGCATCGGAGCCATCGGATGGCCCAGGTCCTGCGACGCCAGTGGTTGCAATCGCCCAGGTGGAACCAAATGATTTATTGGCGCCGTGCCCCATAGCAATTGCAACTTCTTCGCTGACAACTGAGCGTTCTGCAATCACTGATTCATCTACGCCCAAGTGCGAAACTTTTATCTCGGGCCGATAAGCAGTTAGTGATCCAAGAAAAACATCTGAGGCGCCCGGGACAATTGTTAGCGCGTTGCTTAGCCCGCCTGCAGTAAGCGATTCTGCGGTGGAGAGAGTTTCGCCACGAGTGCGCAGCGAGTCATGGATATCGGAGACAAGGCCGAGAATCTCTTTTGAAAGCTCCATAGTAGCTCCGAATTAATCTAATTAGTGGACTGTGGTCTAAAAGCAGATCGTACATAGTAAGCACCGGTCACGATAGTGAGTGCGATCGCAATATACATAAATCCATCACGGAACCAATAGAGCGAAGGATCTAGCGGCAGAACATAGAAACCTGTTCCGAAACCTTGGAAGGCAGCCTTTATCTTTCCGCCCTTATTCGCTGGAATTACTCCCCGCTTAACAATGGCTAATCTAAAGAAGGTTATTCCTATTTCGCGAGCCAAGATCACGATTGTGATCCACCAAGGCATGCGGTCGAGAATTGATAGGCAGATCATCGCCGTTCCGACCATCGCCTTATCCGCAACCGGATCTAGGAATTTACCTAGCTCAGTTATTTGCTGGCGACTGCGCGCTAACTTGCCATCGACAATATCGGTCAGACCTAAGATGAAAAATATCCACCACGAAATAATCTGCCAGTTGTAATCATCTCCCCCGTTCATGAAGAGGGCTACCGCGCCAAAGGGAATTAGTAGAAGTCGTGCGATAGTTAAAGAGTTAGGAGTTATGAAGGCGGGGACTCTCACAGCGCACGCGCCACCAAATCTGCGCCCATTGAATCGATCACCACAGCATCAATGTATTGGCCAACCTTGAACTTGGTGCCAATAAATGAAGTTGTGCCGTCGACTTCTGGGCCTTGGTGTGCGGCGCGACCTTCTTGTAGCTCTTCATCTTCAATAAGGACGCGCACATTCTCGCCAATACGGGCTGCTGCGCGCATGGAAACCATCTCATCGGCCAATGAAGATAAAGCCTCTACGCGTTCGCGGATAACTTCTTCGGCAACTTTATCTGTGAGATCAAGGGCCTCAGTATTGTCTTCATCAGAATATCCAAAGATACCGATCGCATCTAATTTAGCGGTGCTAATGAAGTCTGCGAGATCGTCATAATCTTCTTGCGTCTCCCCCGGAAAGCCAACGATAAAGTTAGAGCGGATACCTGCCTCAGGCGAGAGCGCTCTGATCTGAGCAATCAAATGCAAGAATTTTTCAGAATCACCAAAGCGGCGCATGCGGCGCAACACCGTAGGGCTGGTGTGCTGGAATGAGAGATCAAAATATGGAGCAACTTTTTCATTTTCAATCATCGCTTGTAGCAACGATGGACGCATCTCGGCTGGCTGCAGATAGGAAAGGCGAACTCTCTCGATGCCCTCGATCGCAGCAAAGTCAGGAAGTATCTTCTCCATTAACTTTAGATCACCGAGATCTTTTCCATATGAAGTCGTATTTTCGCTAACTAAGAAGAGCTCGGTGACGCCGTTCTTGGCGAGCCATTTTCCTTCTTCTATTATCTCGGTTGGCTTGCGTGAGATAAATGAACCGCGGAAATATGGAATCGCACAAAATGAACAACGGCGATCACAACCGGAGGCAATCTTTAGCGGCGCCCATGGAGCGTTACCTAAACGTTTGCGAAAGAGCGAACCACCTGCGCCGAGTGAAGATGCATAAGACTCATCGATCGCTTCTTGTCGAGCAGCGGGACGATCTGCTGGTGCAATTGGCAGAAGTGAGCGGCGATCGCGTGGAACGTGTGGTGTATGTGCATTTCCAGAAACAATTGATGCAACGCATCAATTGAATCCTTCTTTGCAGATTCGATAAAGCCGCAGGTATTTACAACGGCGACTTCGGCATCTTCGACTTCGCTGACCAGAGTCCAGCCATCGGCTGCTAAACGGCCAGCAAGCTCTTCGGAGTCGACTTCATTACGGGCGCAGCCCATGGTGACTATTGCAACTGTCCGACTCATTTGTCAGATGGTACAGCGTGCAGAGATTACTTGGATCTAAAAGTCTTACGAATCTCCTGGTTACGAGCACCTAGCGGCGCTAATTTCTGACCATTTAGCGTTAAATCAAGATCTCCCGCATTGCTTAGATAAACACTGATAGATGTTGGAGCGCTAAAGCTCTTGGTATCGCCTTGAAAGATCGGGTCTTGAAAAAGTGTTTTGCCGCCTGCGACGACATGAATATTTGAACTTCCCCGCGTTGCCGAAATAGTTAACTTCATTTCTCCATTAGTTGCAGCAGGAACGCTTTCGGTTGCGACAGGTTCTGTAGCCGCTTCTGAGGCGGAAGCCGAAGGTGTTGGCGTTGCAGATGGAGTTGTCGTCACAACTGGTGTTACCGTGGTTTCAGAATTCGAAATAATGATTTGACCTACTGCAATTGCAGATAAGAGAATCACTGAAGCGATAACAAGCGACTTGGGCTTAACCGTTTTACGTTCGGTCGGCATGCGAGCCACGTTGTTTTCTACCAACATATCGTGAATCTTTCGAGATTCAATGGAGTGCTCTTCGTTGTAAAGATCAATTAGAGTCTGTGGCTCAACAAATATGTGAACTGCAATGTTGCGAAGATGTCCGCGTGCATAAGTGTCGCCACCGCAATGGATGAAGTTATTCTTTTCCATCTCCGTAAGTAAGCCGGCACGAATACTTAAGCGTGATGCGAGTTCGTCAATGCTTAGGCCAGCGCTTTCGCGCGCACCCTGCATGAATTCACCTAAGGACATCATTACTCGCAATGCTCAGAATTGGAATTACCGGTGGGTAAAGTCTAGAACCGCGATCACCCCAACGATAGCCGTATACGTGAATCCTGAGTGAAATCACCCCTTGAGGTAGTCCCCTATTTGGTTACTGGCACCGCTCTTTAGTAATCGCGGAGCGTGGCCAGAACCGAATCGAGTTCATCAGGCTTAACCATCACAACTCTTGCCTTAGAACCTTCTGACGGTCCAACGATTCCTCGGGACTCCATCAAATCCATCAAGCGACCTGCCTTTGCAAAACCGACTCTAAGTTTACGTTGCAGCATTGAAGTCGAACCAAATTGTGTACCAACAACCAACTCAATCGCTTGAAGCAGTAGATCTAAATCATCACCAATCTCTTTATCAACCATCTTTGAAGTTTGCGGTGCAACGGTAACATCCTCACGATAACGAGGCGAGAGTTGCTTCTTAACATGGTTGGTTACTGCTTCGATTTCGCGCTCTGATACATAAGCGCCTTGAATGCGGATGACACGTGATGCGCCCATCGGAATAAATAAACCATCACCTTGTCCAACAAGCTTTTCTGCACCCGGGCTATCTAAGATAACGCGGCTATCGGCTAGAGAACTTGTTGCAAATGAAAGTCGCGATGGAACGTTTGCCTTAATGAGGCCGGTAACAACATCTACTGAAGGGCGCTGGGCGGCAAGTACTAAGTGGATTCCTGCAGATCGCGCCAGCTGAGTAATTCGCACAACAGATTCTTCAACTTCTCGCGCAGCAATCATCATTAAATCCGCAAGCTCATCAATGATTACAAGTAGGTAAGGGTATGGCTCTACTACGCGATCACTTCCTGGAGGTGGGATTACTTTCCCAGCGCGAACCGCCTTATTGAAGTCATCGATATGTCTAAATCCAAAGGTTGAAAGATCTTCATAGCGAAG
>JAPLBI010000152.1 GCA_026392815.1 Actinomycetota bacterium | reverse complement strand
TTGACGATCCAGTTTTGTGCGATCTACGGTGATAGCGACACCGACTCGGTTAAGTGCCAGTGGCACCCCCGATGAATCAACTATTAACCCACGTGTTGCAGGCGTGACAACATCGCGGCTTTGAATAGATAGCGCGGCATCGCGGTATTTCGGACCTGCGGCAACTTGGAGATAGAACAAACGTCCCATTAATCCAAAGAGCAGAGAGAAGATAAAGATTTGGACCACTAAAAGGCTAAGTCGTGCGCGCTGATTCATATCCGACTCTTAACATCAAAGAGAGCTTCATGAATTCTTGTAACAATCGGTAGTAGTAAAGGAGCGAGTGCTGCTGACCAGAAAGCAGAAGAGAGCAGTGATACAAAAATTGACCAAGTGCTTCCGATATCACTGCCTAGGAAGAGTCCGAGAATTAAGTAGATCAAGCGGATTACTACGACTGCTGCAGCGACTGTGAAGACCAATGAAATTGGGTTACCGCGGAAATTATCGTCGCCATATCCAAGATAAGAGACTGCGAAACCTGCCAGGATCATTATCAAAGTCCACTGTCCCATAGGACCTGAAGCAGTTTGGGAAAGATCCATCAAGAGCCCAGCGCCGAAACCAGTTAACGCTCCCATTTCTGGAGTTCCGAGCGCCGACCAGAGAAGCGAGAATATTAGGAAGAGTGAGAATCCCCCACCAAATAATTTAAATTGGCTAACTACGCTCTCTTGAAGAATGTAAATAAAAGTAAATACTGGAAGTGAGATAAAGAATCTGCGGGCAAACATTTATGGGGCTGGCGATTCTGACGGCTGAGCGTAGATAGTTACGGTTGGAACTGGCGTTGGAACTGGTGCTCGTGGAACTAGCGCATCGCGTGGATCTTCCTTCGGCGCTGATACAACAACTGCCACAGTGCTAAGCGTCGAGAAATTAACGTAGAGCTTGATATCAGCAGTTTGGGTTACCGCACCTGCTGCATTATCTACTGAGGTTACTTGGCCGATAGGAACACCGGGAACAAATGGTCGATTGTTGACGCTGCCACGAGCCAGAATTACATCGCCAACCTTAAGAGTTGTTTGATTATCTAAAAGTTGGAGTACTGCTTTGGAAGTGCCTTGCCCGCTCAAAATTCCAATTTGCTGACTGCCAGCAACTCTTGCTCCGACTTTAAATGCCGGGTCTGTTGTTAACTGCACTAGCGCGCTATTTGGATAAGAGATCTTTACAACTCCCACTAAACCGAGCCCAGTAATTACCGTCATATTTTGGCGAATACCGTCATTGGTTCCGGCATCAATTGTGATTGTTTGGGTGAAGGAAGAAGTAGATCCAAGTGAAATAACCTTGGCATTTACAACTTTATATTTGGCGGTGCCGGCTAGATCAAGTACTGATTTCAATTGTGCAAGTTCGGCATCGGCGTTCTTGCGGTCAATCAGCTCTTTCTGCAGTTTTTCATTGCTCGCCTTTAAGCGTTCGATTTCCCCGCGAGTGCGACCAAGTTGAGTTACATCAGAGAAGAAGTTTCCGACTGGACGAAAGATGGTTGCGGCAACGGATTGGACGGGCGAAAGTGCAGATTGTGAACCGTTGCGTAGCCCAGTGATCACTTGCACGCCGCGTAGATCTAAGGTGATTAGAAATAGAGCGGTAACAATAAGTGAAATGAGAAGGAGACGACCGCGGTTATCGCCGCCGTTACGCATCTTTAAAACCTATCGACGAGGCTCGGAGATCAAAACCTTTTCAAGGGCTTCGAACTCTTCAATGCACTTACCGGAACCTTCAACAACTGCATCCAACGGACGGTCAGCGATATGAATTGGCATTCCGGTCTCTTTGCGAAGACGCTCATCTAGACCCTTAAGGAGCGCTCCTCCACCAGTTAGAACAATTCCGCGATCCATAAGATCTGAAGAAAGTTCTGGTGGACACTTATCGAGCGTGCTCTTTACTGCGTTGATGATCGCGTTCACTGGCTCTTCAAGCGCTTTGCGAATTTCTGCAGCGGAAACAACGATTGTCTTTGGAAGTCCGGTTGCAAGATCGCGACCACGGATTTCTGCATCGTTTTCACCTTGTAGTGGGTATGCAGAACCGATCGCCATCTTGATTTCTTCAGCGGTACGTTCGCCGAGAAGAAGTGAGAATTCGCGCTTTACCCAGTTAATAATCGATTGATCTAGCTCGTCTCCACCAACGCGGATTGAAAGCGAGGTAACGATTCCACCGAGCGAGATAACTGCAACTTCAGTTGTACCGCCACCGATATCTACAACCATATTTCCAGTTGGTTCA
>JAPLBI010000109.1 GCA_026392815.1 Actinomycetota bacterium | reverse complement strand
CCGAAACTGCGCGGCCAATCCCTTGGTGAGCGTGGTCTGGATCAACACCGACTACATAGAGCTCGCCGACTGGTTCTTGATTTACAAAGTCTTGATGAATCTTGGTCCAGCAGAAACCAACAATTTCTTCACCTTTTACTGCGAGGAAGAAGCCTGCGGGATCAAACCAATTTTCAGCCATTCGGTTATCTAGATCCTGCATTACCCAATTTCCTTGATCTGGGTGGTGGGCAAAGATCTTGTTGTTGAGTTCGAGCCAACGTTGCTTATCTTGTGCAGGATCAAAGGTGCGAAGTGCGTATTCGCGTTTTGCGGTTGGAAGCGGATCAGTTAATGAGCGGTGGATCTTAAGAATATGGCGCATGGTGATTAGACCCGCTCAGATATTGGGCTCTCTTTGCCACCGTTAGGAAGAGTGAAGCGATAACCAACGTTACGAACTGTTCCGATAATTGCTTCAAATTCTGGGCCGAGTTTGGAACGCAAGCGACGGATATGAACGTCGACAGTGCGTGTGCCACCGAAGTAGTCATAGCCCCAAATTTCCTGCAACAACTGTGCGCGAGTAAAAACGCGTCCTGGATGTTGTGCGAGGTATTTAAGTAGTTCGAATTCTTTAAATGTTAGATCGAGTGAACGGCCCTTGATCTTTGCAGTGTAAGTGCTTTCATCAATTACAACATCACCGGTGCGAATTTCACCAGCGGTTGGATCAGCTGCAGTAAGTGCGGCAAGGTGAGTACCAATACACATACGAATACGTGCATCGACTTCTGCAGGGCCTGCGGTATCGAGCATGACATCGTCGACGCCCCAGTCTGCGCTCATCGCAGATAGGCCACCTTCAGTTGTAATTGCAATTACAGGTGCACCAACGCCGGTTGATGTAAGCAAACGTGTGAGGTTCTTTGCAGCAGGCAAATCGCGGCGCGCATCAACAAAGACGATATCCATTACTGGTGAATCGATCAGGACGCTGGCTTCAGCCGGCAAGATTTTTACTGTGTGCTGCAAAAGAGCAAGTGATGGAAGAACTTCCGCGCTCGCGCCATCGGTGTTTGTCAGTAACAACACCTTGGCCATGGGGAGAGCCTTTCGCAGAAATTGAGTTCGTTATATTGCTTTAAGTGAGAGAGAATACTCCTGTGAAAACATTCGTTCCACTTCTTATCGTGCTGGCTGGTGCCACTGGGTTTGGCATCTGGTTTCAGCGCACGCGTGGGGAATTTCGCAAGAAGAAGACGGTAAATGGGCCGAAGTTAACGGCGGCGATCGTCGGCAGCGAGCTTGGGTCACGGGCAACGATGGTGCAGTTCTCATCAGCGTTCTGTACTCCATGCCGGGCCACCAAGGCGTTGCTCGAAGATATGGTCAAGACGATGCCAGATGTTCGCTATGCCCATATCGATGCTGAATCGCATCTTGAATTGGTGCGTGAGTTAAACATCTTGTCGACGCCAACCACCTTGTTTCTAAACGGTGCAGGCGTTGAAGTTGGTCGCGCAATGGGCACGCCAAAACGTGCTCAGGTGCATGCTGCGCTCACAGCTATTCATTAGAGTTTGCTCATGTCAATCAAAAATTCCATCTTTAAGAAACTGACTGTCCTTTTGTTATTTTCACTGTTGCCGCTACTTTCATCCTTGCACCAAGCACAAGCTGATGAATCACAAGAAACCATTGGCGTGAGTGCAACAGAGATAAGAATTGGAGCCGCCTATCCGCAAACTGTTGGCACACAACCCTATTTTTATACAAGTTTCTTTTCTGGTGCAAATTCATATTTTGACCACCTTAACCAATCTGGTGGAGTTTTCGGACGAAAAATTTATTTGCTCAGCGGAGACGATAGCGGTCTACCTATGAGATCTATTACGGCGACAAATGAATTAATTTTGAAATCCAGAGTATTTGCCCTTTTCAATTCTTCTCCAACAACACCCGCCCATGCAGCAATGTTGTCGGTAATTAGGAATAGAAATATTCCAGACTTCTATCCAACTGCGATCTATAGTGGATTTAGAAGTACAAACAAATATCCAAATCTGCTAGCTATGGGACCAAGCACCCAACAAGAGGCTCGCATCGCAGCCACTTTTTCGAAAGACTATTTTCCAGGGAAGAGTTTTAGTTGGAGAAGTAATATTTTTGATGGGGATATTGAAGTTGATGTGAAAAAAGCATGGAGCGGAATGGGATTTACGGTGAAACCGTTCACCAATGACTCGAGTACCGGAACTATTCACATTTCCCAGCAGTATCCAGTTATGGCGTCAATCAAGAAACCGCTAATTATGAGTGGACGATTGGTTTCCTACACATCAAGAATGGTGGTTTTTGATCCACAAGAGTTAAATGAAACTTATGCAATTTTTCAACTACCCTCCGCAAGCGATAAAACTGATGAGTTCATCAAATTTTTCGAGGGACTGAATTTGAAGTACGCGAATGGTGCGCCATTCGATAACGCATTTGTAGAAGGAGCAAATAGTGCGTACGTATTTGCCCAAGCCCTTGCAGCTACCGGTCCCTCTCTCACTCGATCCGGGTTGGTGAATACCTTCAGAGAAAAAGGTAATTCATTTTCTACGGCAACTTATGGAAATTTAGATTTCGGAATAGGCGTGAGCGCCGGTAAAGCCACATTTTATGTTGCAAAATTTGATGGAGTGGCTTGGTCCAGAGTTAGCGAGTTTTACACGAATGAACTAGATTCAAACCTAGTTTCAAAAGGTGCCGTGTCAAGGAGCAAACTACTTCCGAATGGCTTACCAATCATGAACGCTAAAGCCTTTAAGACATCAATTTCGTGCGTAAAGGGAAAGGCAATCAAGGTGGTTACCGGATCAAATGCGAGGTGCCCAGCAGGATTCACGAAGAAGTAGGGCTCCTTTCTGCGAAATATTCGCAAGTAGCGTTTAGCACTGATGCTCTTTATCCTTAAGCCATGTTCCACATTGAAACCAGCTACTTCACAAAGCGCCGTGTGCTTGATTACGGCCGCTTAGCTGGCGCCATGTGTCGTGCTTAGTTTGCAACTTAAAAACTAATTCAACGACCCATAAGCGATTCAAGTAAAGGAAGAGAAAATGTCAGTACAAATAGATGCAAGAGGACCAAGATTTTCGGCAGCGATTACAACTGTGGTTTTAGCAGTCGCACTAGTTACATCAAATGTTTGGGTGGCGGCATTTCAGGCAGTTGTCTTTGCAATCGGTGCAATACGTGGTCCGCAATTTACTCCTTACGCAGTTATCTTTAAGAAGTTAATCAAGCCGCGTCTAAAGTCAGAAGTAACTTTTGAAGATGTGCGTCCTCCGCAATTTGCACAGAGCGTTGGTCTTGGTTTTGCACTCGTTGCTGTTATCGCCACAGAGCGTTGGTCTCATATTTGCGCTCGCGGCTCTCCTTGGATCATTTTTTGGCATCAGCGCCCTATTCACGGTTGCAGTTGGATTTGCGCTTGCAGCCGCTTTTCTAAATGCGGCATTTAACTTCTGCTTGGGCTGCCAGGTCTATCTACTGCTCGTACGCGCACGCGTAGCCAAATAAATCACTTAGAAGGTAGGCTCTAGCCATGGCAGATCAACACGAACTCCGCGATAAAGGCTTGCGTTTAACGCCTCAACGCGAACTAGTTCTCTCTGCGGTACGCGAACTCGGACATGCAACACCTGAAGAAGTTGCTGAAAAAGTTCGTGCAACCCACCCAGGTATTAATCTTTCAACTGTCTATCGCAACCTAGAAACCCTCGAAAACGTTGGCCTTGTCCAGCACACTCACTTGGGCCACGGTGGCGCTACTTATCACGCAGCCGAAGAGTTAACTCACCTTCACTTGGTCTGCGGTACTTGTGGTTCTGTTGGCGATGCGCCAATCGATGTGGCAGCAAACTTCGTTCAGAATTTATCTGATGATTACGGCTTTAAAACAGATGTAACTCACTTTGCAATTTACGGCACCTGCGCCGCCTGCGTTAAGTAATGACAGCGGTATTTGTCGAAGATGGCGTCGATAAGGGCGCCGTTTGGCATTTTGGCGAACCGAATAAAGAACAGAAAGCGATGCTCGAAGGTAAGGCATGGGCTGATCTTTCACATCTGCAGATAATCGCGGTTAGTGGCGTTGATCGCCTGAAGTGGTTACATGATTTAACAACTCAGCATTTATCAGAACTTCCGGTTGGTCAATGGACATCAGCGCTGATCTTGGACCCACAAGGCCATGTCGAATATCAATTTAACTTAGTTGATGACGGTGAAACTTCTTGGTTGGTTTTGGATCCTGGATACAATGAAACTTTGGTTGTGTATCTCCAGAAGATGAAATTTATGTTACGTGTGGACGTTCGCGATGCATCTAGCGAATACGTTGTGTTGCGTGCACCTGGTTTGGTCACTGAAATTGGTGGGCCATTTGCTCTGGTTCCAAGTGCAGAGCTAGAGCAGATGCAAGAAACTTTTGGCGCAACCGCGATGCAGGTTGGTACGTGGGCACTTGATGCCGAACGCGTTGCTGCAGGTCGCCCGCGCATTGCCTTTGAAACTGACCATAAATCAATTCCAAATGAGCTTGGCGTACTTAACAAATCTGTACACATGAATAAAGGCTGCTACCGCGGTCAAGAAACAGTCGCGAAGATCTTTAATCTTGGAAATCCACCACGTCGTTTAGTTCTGCTGCATTTAGATGGCAGCCAAGTTGTAATGCCAGCGCCAGGTACTCCGGTTATGAATGGTGAAGTACAAGTAGGTTTTCTTGGCACAGTTGCACGCCACTTTGAATTAGGTCCAATCGCTCTGGCAATTG
>JAPLBI010000175.1:5289-15835 GCA_026392815.1 Actinomycetota bacterium | reverse complement strand
TTATCTTCGCGGTACAGATGCTCAACTTCCCGGTCGCTGCCGGAACCAGCGGTCATTTACTTGGTGCAGGTCTTGCCGCAGTATTGATTGGTCCGTATGCCGCAACTTTGGCGATAACAATTGTTTTGATCTTGCAAGCCCTGCTCTTTGCAGATGGGGGCTTAAGCGCACTTGGCTTAAGTATCTTTAATATGTCACTCGTTGCCGTCTGGTTTGGTTACGGCGTCTTTCTCTTGGTTAAGAAGATTGCACCGAAGAAGAAACTTTCAATCAGCATCGCAGCGGCAATCGCAGCGTTGTTATCTGTACCAGCCGCTGCTGCAGGATTTGTTCTGCAATATGCGATCGGTGCCAATGCCACATTCTCAGTCTCTGCAGTTTTTACCGCAATGATCGGCACTCACTTGCTAATCGGAATCGGTGAAGCGCTGATTACCTTCTTCGCCGTCGGCGCAGTTCTAGCCAGTCGTTCAGATTTGGTTTATGGATACAAGAACGAAACTTCCAAACTAGAGATTCGAGCAAAGTAATGAAGCAGAAGACATTTTTGATTTCCGGTTTTATCGCATCGTTATTTCTTGCTGGCATTGTTTCGTTCTACGCCTCTTCTCATCCAGATGGGTTAGAGAAAGTTGCAGAAGATATTGGATTTATTGAAACTGCAAAAGAGAACACCAACAGCGATGGCATCCTTGCTGATTACGGCGTTAAGGGAATTGAAAACCCACGTCTATCAACTGGAGCAGCTGGCGTGATTGGCGTGATTGCTACTGGAGCAGTTTCAACCGGACTCTTTATGCTCATCCGCCGTAAATCTGGTGGAAAAAAATAAAACTTCAGACCACAGAACTTGATCTCGTACATACCCATGGCCACCACCACGGCCACGATGTAGGCGAGCGGCTTTATTTACACCGCCACTCTGTAACCCACACGCTGCCTTCACATGTAAAGATTCTGACCGTTCTTGCCTTCATCTCAGTCTCTGTTGCAACGCCAATTACTCGCTGGCCTGCATTTATCGCCTTCTTTACTTTGATTATCTACACAGCAGTCATGAGCAAGATTCCGATTCTTCTGCTCTTTAAGCGTGCGTTAATTGAGATTCCATTTGTCTTCTTTGCAATCCTGATGCCATTTTTTGGTGAAGGTGAAAAGTTCTCCATCTTTGGCGTAATGGTTTATCGCGATGGTTTATTGGCTGGAACTTCTATTGTGGTTAAGGGAACGCTTGGCGTTCTAGCCGCGGTGATTCTTTCAACTACAACAACGGCGCGCGAAATCCTGCGGGGCTTAGAAAAACTCAAACTTCCAATGATCATGGTTCAGATCGCCTCATTTATGTTGCGCTATATCAATGTGATTAGCGATGAGATGGAGCGGATGAAAGTTGCCCGCGAGTCACGTGGCTTTATTGCAACTGGGATCAAACATTGGAAAGTTTTAGCAACCGCAGCAGCTGCTCTCTTTATTCGCTCTTACGAGCGCGGTGAACGAGTTCACTTAGCGATGCTCTCTCGCGGCTTCGATGGCGCACTTCCATCGCTAGATTCTCATTCCGTAACTACACGTGAATGGTTCACTGCGCTATCAATTCCAGGCCTCGCCTTAATTGCTTCAATAACCGCATCACTGATTGGTTGGTAGAAATGTCTAACGTCCCAAGCTTGCAGATCACCGAATTGGCATTTGCTTATCCCGATGGCAACCAGGCGTTGTATGGCGTAAATCTGACAATCCAAAAGGGTGAGCGCGTTGCACTACTAGGTCCTAACGGTGCCGGCAAGACAACACTGGTTATGCATATGAATGGAATTCACCCAACAATGCAGGGTGAAGTACGTATTTCAGGCGAGCTAGTCGATAGCAAAAATAAAGAGTCTCTAAAAGCGATTCGCTCCAAAGTAGGAATCGTCTTTCAAGATCCAGATGATCAACTATTTATGCCTACCGTTGGAGAAGATGTCGCCTTTGGCCCGTACAACATGGGGCTCCGCGGTGAAGCGCTAGATAAAGTTGTTCAAGAAGCGTTAACCCAGGTTGGCATGTTGGATTTCATCGATCGCCCACCGCACCATTTATCTTTCGGACAACGTCGCCGTGTTGCTGTTGCAACAGTGCTTGCGATGAAGCCTGAGATCTTGGTCCTTGATGAACCATCTTCTAACTTAGATCCTGCTAGCAGGCGCGAACTTGCAGATATCTTGCGTTCGTTAGATATCACTATCGTCATGGTTACTCACGATCTGCCCTATGCCTTTGAACTCTGTGAGCGTTCGGTGATTCTCTCTGGCGGCATCATCGTTGCAGATGGCAAGACAGGCCAAATTCTCAACGATGAGAAGTTACTTAAGTCGCATCGCCTAGAACTACCGGTTGGGTTTTCATTTAACTAGCCGAAGTTTGATGCGATTTTGACCGATTGCAGCGCCCAGTAAAACAATGAGTGCTCCAACTGGTTCATACCAATAAATGCTTTCTTGTAAGAAGATCACACCAACAATTACCGCTACAACTGGCGTTAAATAGGTGACGCTGCTGGCAATAGCACTTCCTGCAAGCGCCATAACTTTGAAGTTCCAAATGTATGCAAAGCCGCTACCAAATACGCCAAGTGCGATCATCGCAAAAACGGGAGCTGCTTTGTATTCATATGTATCAATGCCGTTGTAGATAAAGAAGGGAAGCAAGGTGAGCGCACCAAGAGTTACTTGCCCAGCTGCAATAGATTCTGGCGCCAATTTATGGGGCAGAACAAAACGTCGTGAATATGGGAAAGAGAATCCGTAACAAGTAACAGCAGCAAGCAAAATCAAAATGGCCCATAGCGGATTATCACCAAGGCCTTTCCAAGCACCTAAAACGGTTAGAACTCCGGTAAACCCAATCAAGATACCTACTACCTGATGAAGTTTCGGTTTCTCATTTCGCGTAACCACCATAATTGCTAGCAAAGTCATTAGAGGTGTTACCGCATTAATAATTCCTGCTAGGACAGAAGTTACTTCCGTTTCGGCTAGCGCGAAGAAGACGCCTGGAATTACGTTTAAAAGTAGTGAGACAACCCAAAGGTGGAATAGAACTTTCTTTGATTCGGGAAGTGCAATTCCTTTGTACTTAGCCCATGCCAACAAAGTCAGCGCGCCAAGTGCGCAGCGACCAAAGGCCACTCCAAATGGAGTTAGAAATTCAAGTCCCAACTTGATAAATATGAATGAGCAGCCCCAGACAACGCCTAAGGCTAGGTAGATCGGTAGCCACGAACTATCTTTCTGCGGCTGCGAGGATGACACGTGGGCCCTGTCGGGCTCGAACCGACGACCCACGGATTAAAAGTCCGTTGCTCTACCGACTGAGCTAAAGGCCCCACTGTAATTCGGTGAAAATAGCACCGAACACTCGCCGTATCTTAGCGGAGTTTTATCGCCCCTTTGACGCTCGCATTAAGCGGTCGCGGATCGCAAGCGCCAATCCATCGCCAGTTGGCTCTTGAACTACAACGGTTTTGAGACCTTCTTTATCGGCATCGCGAAGTGCTGAGTAAATAACGCGTGCAAATTCTTCGACCGTTCTTGGTGATGCTAAACGAATAACGTTTTCTGGTGTTTCAAAATCTGAAAGTGCGATGAAACCTTCGCTCGCAATTGGTGTTCGATTTAATTCAACGGTTGCATTTGGTGCGTAATGATTTTCTAGTGAACCGCTGACTCGGATATTTGTTGCTTCAGTTAGAACTTTGAGCCCAGTAGCTTCTTCAATCATCTCGGTTGTTATTGCACCAGGGCGCAAAATGCGTGGCGCCGTTGATGTGCAGTCAATGATCGTTGACTCAACTCCTACCGATGATGAGCCGCCATCGAGGATTTGATCGGTTGGAGCTAGATAGTCAGCAAGCTCTTCGCGCACTGCATCTGCCGTTGTCGGTGAAACATGGCCAAAGCGATTGGCACTTGGCGCTGCAATCCCTTTGCCGCCGATCTTTTCAAAAGCAGATAGCAGAGCAAGTGCGACAACATGATCTGGAACTCGCAGGCCAACAGTTGGTTGGCCGCCAGTTACAAAATCTTCGGCAAGTAACGAGCGCTTAAGAACTAACGTCATTGGCCCTGGCCAGAAGTTGCGGGCAAGTGTGATTGCATAATCAGGGATTTCATCGGCCCACTCGCCCATTGCCTGCATTGAATGGATATGAACAATTAGCGGATGATCTGCGGGACGACCCTTTGCTTGATAAATGCGAGCAACGGCTGCAGCGTTTGTGGCATCTGCGCCAAGGCCATAAACAGTTTCGGTGGGGAAAGCGACAAGGCCGCCATCTTTAATTAACTGGGCTGCGGTTGAAAGAGCGTCAGCGGTGCAGTTTGAGACGAATTCACCACTGGTCATGTGCGCAATTATCGCGCCTTTTTGCGAGAAGATAACCACATGGCCGCGCAGGTAAAGGTAATGCAGATAATCGCCCGCATGAATGTGGGTGGTCCTGCCGTAATCGTGGCTGAACTCATGCGCGGGCTGGATAAAAACCAGTTCGAACAAATCTTGGTGACTGGTTATTGCGATGAGAATGAAGCTGACTATCTAGATACCGTTGCCAAAGATATTAAGGCGACGCGCATTGCTGGTTTGGGACGTTCGGTTTCACTCATCGCAGATCTCAAAGCTTTCTTTGGTTTGGTTTCGCTAATCCGAAAATACAAACCAGATGTAATTCATACCCATACCGCTAAAGCTGGCGTGCTCGGTCGCTTGGCTTCGTTGTTGGCTGGCCGTGGTGCGGTCCGCGTTCACACCTTCCACGGACATTTGCTTCACGGATACTTCAATCCGGTCGTTACAAAAATTGTTGTTTTAATCGAAAAGTTCTTTGCCGCACGCTCCAGCGTGTTAATCGCAATTGGTAGCAAGGTTAAAGAAGATTTACTGGCAGCCGGAATTGGTCGCGCTGATAAGTACAGGGTCTTTTTTCCAGGGCTGCCTGCGCCAAAGGTTATTTCTAAATCTGCCGCACAAAGCGCACTTGGGATTTCATCTGAAGTCTTGTACTGCACCTTCGTAGGTCGATTAACTCAGATCAAGCGCCCGGATCGCTTATTAGATGTCGCTACAGAGTGTAAGCGCCGCGGAATTGATCTTCGTTTCTTGGTTGCCGGCGAAGGCGAACTATTTGAAAGCTCAAAGCAGCGCGCCCTGAAAGATCAATTGAATATGACTTTCTTTGGATGGCGCAGTGATATCGATCAGATATTTGCGGCAAGTGATATTGCAATTCTGACTTCAGATAACGAAGGTATTCCACTTACTTTGATTCAGGCAGCGCAGGCTGGTCTACCAATCGTTGCTACAAACGTTGGTTCGATTTCAGATATTGTCATAAATGAGAGCACCGGTTATCTAACAGCAACAACTGCCACAGAAATGGCTGACGCCATTGAGAAATTGGTGCGCGACCCACAGCTGCGCCAGATGATGGGGGCAGCCGGAAAAGCACATGCCGATCGCTATTTCTCGCTAGATCGCATGATCAAAGACCACTCAGATCTATATCGATCGCTATAAATCACACCTTTTTCACATAATCTCCACAGTCACGTATAACTAAATAGGAGATACTTATCCCATGATAACTACACGTACTCGCAAAATAGCCGCCGCACTAATCGCACTGACATTAGTTGGGGGAATTGCAGCTTCACTCCCCGCAGAGGCAGCAACAACTGCTACTCGCTATGTGACCGTTAACTCTGATGGATCTGTCAAGGTCACTCCAGATGCGGTGCGCCTAAATGCAAATGTAAGCGTTGTCGCGGGATCAAATAAAGAAGCGCTGGCAAAGACTTCAACTTCTGCAGCTGCAGTTCGTGCTGCTTTAACCAAGGCAGGTATTGCAAAGGCGGATATCGCAACGCAGAGCATCAGCGTTTATCCAGAGTACAACTACACCCAAGATAAAGGTTCGGTTCTAGTTGGTTACCGTGGATCACAAGGTTTTGTAGTAACTATTAAGAACGCAGAAAATGCTGGAGCAGTTGTAGATGCAGTTGTTGCAGCTGGTGGAGATAACTTGCAGATTCAAGGTGTAACACCATTTGTTCTTGATTCATCAAAGGCGACAGAATCTGCTCGTGCAAATGCAGTAAAGAACGCCAAAGCGAAGGCTGCTTCATATGCCAATTTGCTCGATACAAAACTTGGTCGCGTTAATTACTTAGTTGAGAACTCAAGCCCAATTAGCTATCCACCAGTAATGGCGATGGCAAAGGCTGCAGATTCAGAAGCAACTGTTGTTGATCTAGGTCAGCAAGATGTAACTGTCTCAATCACTATTCAGTGGGCGCTTCTCTAAAAACCTTCGCGTTTTCTCGCAGCAATTAGCGCTTTTGCGCTGGCATTTAACCAATTTGGGTTAGCGCCCCTCTAACGGGTACGATTTGCGAGCCTCAAACGTCCCCATCGTCTAGGGGCCTAGGACATCGCCCTTTCACGGCGGTAACACGGGTTCGAATCCCATTGGGGGCACGCAAGGTCAGATTTATCTGGCACAACGGCTTTAAGGTGACATAAGAGCCACTTATGTTTTCATTCTTTAAGGCCCGGTAGCGCAGTTGGTTAGCGCGCCGCCCTGTCACGGCGGAGGTCGCGGGTTCAAGTCCCGTCCGGGTCGCGAGAAGAGAGTGTCCACACACTCTCTTCTTTTTTAAGTTCTAAATAATTTAATAATAAATAAATATTGGCTCGGTAGCTCAGTTGGTACGAGCGCGCGACTGAAAATCGTGAGGTCGACAGTTCGATCCTGTCCCGAGCCACTCAAGTAACAAACTAATTTTAAAAATTAACCAGCAGATCCTGAACCAGATGGTCCTGCTTTGCGCTGAACTTGTGGAGCGCCGCCGCTGCGTTGACCACCACGAATCTTCGAACCACCTTCTGCATGGTTCTGTGTTCCTGGTGCGCCCTTCTTACCTTTTTTAGCTTCAAGGGCAGCGAGCATTCTCGCCTTTACATCGTCGTTGTTAGTCATGTCTTTAGTCTACCCCTCAGATGGAATACGTAAGAAGTAAATCAATTTAACGAGCCAAGCAACGCCACCAAGTGCCATTAATTGATAACCCAAGGTATCTGGCCAGGTGTAGATAGCGAGTGCAAGTGCGCCGTAGAAGGCGGCGAATCCCCACAAAGTAAATGCAGTTGCCCGACGTTGTAAGCCAGCGCGCATTAGGCGATGTGAAAGGTGATCGGTACCGCCTTGAAACGGTGAAATACCACGATAAATGCGTGAAGTAACAGCCACAGTTGTATCCAAGATCGGAACCGCCATTAGCGCCAATGGAATCGCAAAAGATTTAATCTGCGGAACAACGCCTGGGCTGAGGCGAATAGTGAGCACCGAGATGATGATTCCGAGAAAGAGCGCGCCGGCATCGCCCATATAAATCTTGGCTGGTGCGCGGTTCCACATGAGAAATCCTGCAGTGGCGCCTGCAGTAACTATTGCAAGAGCGCTGACCAAGATTTGTTGGCGGTCGTATGCAATAAAGAATAGAAAGAAGGTAATAACTGCAACTGTTCCTGCAGCGCCACCATCTAAATTGTCGAAGAAGTTGATTGAGTTACAGACTCCAACGATCCAGAGGACTGAAACTGCATAGTTTAGAAAGGTGTTGTTAAAGGCGACGCCCATGGTGTCGGTTGAGGTCAGGATTACCGCAACGATTACACCGGTTGCGGTTTGCGCAATTAAGCGAGGCCAAGGTTCTAGACCTTTTAGATCATCAATTAAACCCATTAGCGAAATTGCCATCGCGGGAACTAAAACAAAACTTGCTAAGCGAAATGTCTCCATTGAAAAGTCGACAGCAAGGAGTGATCCGTAAGAAGCCCCGACAACGCCAATAGCAATTGCAACCCCACCTAAATAGGGAACTGGCTCCTTCTGAGATTTACGCGCCAAGTTAGGGGCATCAACTGCGCCAACGCTGATTGCGATCTTGCGCATTAGCGGCGTGATTGCACCAACAAAGATAAATGTGAGCGCACCAAGTAAAAGGAATTGCGAAACTGAATATTCCATCTGGTTAGTTACTTATCTTCACTCTTAAAATAGTTATTGCGAAGATCATCAACTTCAGATTTGCGGAATCTGCGATGGCCACCGAGTGTGCGGATAGAAGTTAACTTGCCGGCTTTTGCCCAACGTGTAACAGTCTTTGGATCAACGCCAAATAGCTCGGCAACTTCGCGTGGGGTGAGCAGTATTTCTGCATCTGGCAGACGATTCATAACTCACCTTTTTCATCAACACTGGCAACGCGATTGCGATGTCCGATTTGTAACGAGTGTCGGAAGTATCCGCCAAAGTGAGCGTAAATAGCAATAGCCAGAAGTGGCGCTAAATCGCGGATTCGAAGCCTTGGACCATGCGCCAGCGCGTGACTAAACGCTCATAACCCTGACCTGCCATCTGTCCATCGCCTGCAGCAAGGCCAGAGAGTGAGTGCAAGACATCTTCGACTGAAGTATCTGCTTCGATTCCGGTTTCTTCTCCCGCTAATTTCATTCCGAGATCGAGATATCCAGCAAGCCCGCCGTAATCGAGTTCAATAAGTGATTGTTGATGGAACATCTCAAGCCATTCAAGTATATGTTCGATTTCGGCTTCCACCGATCCTTCACCAAATGCACCTAAGACAGTTTGATGGGCAACTTGGGTGCGCGCAATCGCATCGGAAAGTTTGGCGCGCATTATGCAGAATGGGCCATCTTGATCAACGCCACGCACACGTTCTTCTGGCATAAACATCGAGAACCAACGCGGTGGAATAAGCCAATTTTCGGTGATGATATGTGGAACGCGATCTTCCATCAGATCAACGCCAGCGGTGATTACATCTTCTAAATTCTGCGGCAAGAAAAATGGTGTGACAGATGATGGAAGTGAATCTTTAAAATCATCGAGGGCTGCCCAACAACGAGTTGCCGTTGACCAAGGCGAGATGTAACGAACGCTATCGATATCTAAAATATGTGCGCCATCAGGGCGACCGGCAGGTGGTTCTGGAAAAACTAAACGGCGCAGCGCCAACTTTTGTTCATTGCGAGTTGAATTTTCATCTGCAACTAAATCTTGCCAACGCAGACGATCTGCTGGTTCAAAAGCAGAAAGTGGTTCGTAGATTCGAAGTGATGCTACGTACGGAGTTGGTCTCACGGCTTTTACTTTACCCGCGAGAAATTAAGCACGCGGAATGTAATTTCCTTCAGCAAAGGGATCTTCGTCATCGCGAGATTTATTTGCAGGGTCTTCGCCATGGAGTTCTTTCGCAAGGCGATCGAGGTCCATCTCCTGAGAGTTGTACTTGAGATCTCTAGCGACTTTTGTCTGTTTAGCTTTTGCACGGCCGCGACCCATAGGGCGACCTCCTTACCAAAGTGAAATTCGTCAAGACGCGTAGGTTATCGCGTCCTGTAGTTACCTTCCAAAGCAGCGGCGCCAGGGCCGTTTTGAGCGTGAATTGAGCCTGCCACCCAGGCTTTCATGCCACGGGCGGCCAGTGAACGGATCGTCAGATCGGCGATTGCTGGGTCAACGATGGCGACCATACCGATGCCGGCGTTCCAGGTGCGCTCAAGATCGGCTTGTGGAACCCCGGCTATTTTTGCCATGAATTCCATTTCGGCAGGAAGCGCCCAAGTACTGCGGTCGTACTTAGCGATTAAGCCATCTGGAATAACGCGTGCGGTGTTATCGGCTAAGCCGCCGCCGGTGATGTGAGAAAAAGTGCGAAGGTTTTCTTGCTGCGCTTTGATCAACGCTAAACAATCAAGGGTATAGATCTCGGTTGGAGTAAGAAGTATTTCACCAAGTGACTTAGTTAGGCCGTCGTATGTTTTATTGAGATCAAGTCTCTGTGTGGCGAGGATATGGCGCACTAGAGAATAACCATTGGCATGGAAACCACTTGCCGGCATCGCAATGATTGCATCTCCTGCTTTCACACGATGAGATCCAAGTTGCTTATCAGCATCAACTACGCCAGTTGCCGCCCCTGCAATATCAAATTCATCTTCTTTAAGTAAACCTGGGTGTTCTGCAGTTTCACCACCGATTAGCGCGGTATTTGCCTTGATACAACCACGAGCAATACCACTAACAATTTCAGCGATGCGTTCAGGAATTACTTTTCCGACTGCGATGTAATCGGTCATGAAGAGTGGTTCTGCGCCACAAACAACTAGATCATCGACAACCATCGCAACCAGATCCTCGCCGATGGTGTCGTACTTACCCATCAAACGTGCAATCTCCGTTTTGGTTCCAACGCCATCAGTTGATGTTGCAAGTAATGGCTTCTTGTAATTCTTTAAAACGCTGGCATCAAATAAACCAGCAAATCCCCCAATGCCACCTTGCACTTCAGGACGTGTGGCTTTTGCGATTGAAGCTTTCATTAACTCAACTGCACGATCTCCGGCATCGATATCGACGCCCGAATCTTTATATGTGCTCATGGTTTTTCACCACCTCTGTAACTTCAAGTCGCATCTTTCC
>JAPLBI010000175.1:0-5247 GCA_026392815.1 Actinomycetota bacterium | reverse complement strand
ATTGGGTAAGTGCCGGTAAAACAAGCGGTGCAGAGCTTGTTCTCGTCGATGGTCGTTGCGGCAATTAAGCCTTCCATCGACACATAACTAAGTGAATCTGAGCCAATCGAGCGGCGAATCTCTTCGATTTCTAGACCGCTCGCAATTAATTCAGCGCGGGAAGCGAAATCGATTCCGTAATAACAAGGCCATTCCACCGGTGGACTTGAAATGCGCACGTGAATCTCTCGTGCCCCAGCCTCGCGCAACATCCGCACAATTGCGCGCTGAGTATTTCCGCGAACAATCGAATCATCAACAACCACAATGCGCTTGCCCTCAATGATTTCGAGCAGCGGATTTAACTTAAGACGAATACCAAGCTGGCGAATAGTTTGTGAAGGTTGAATGAAGGTACGTCCAACATAAGAGTTTTTAACCAAACCAAGTCCATAAGGAATTCCAGATTGCTGGGCATAACCAATCGCTGCTGGCGTTCCGGATTCAGGAACTGGAATTACTAGATCTGCTTCAACTGGCGCTTCAATTGCTAAACGCTTGCCAATACGAACGCGAGTTGCATGAACACCTTGACCGGCAATTGTTGTATCTGGGCGCGCTAAGTAAACGTATTCAAAGATGCAGCCTTTGGGATCCGGTGTTGCCCACATCTGTGAGCGGATTCCATCTTCATTAATGGCCAAGAACTCACCGGGTTCAACTTCACGGACAAATGCTGCGCCAACAATATCTAGCGCTGCAGTTTCTGAGGCAACCACCCAGCCGCGTTCGAGTTTGCCAATAACAAGAGGACGAACGCCATGGCGATCGCGTGCTGCGTATAAAGTTTTTTCATCCATAAAGACGAGCGAGAATGCGCCTTCCAATTTTGGTAGCACAGCAATAGCGCTTGCTTCAACGTTCTTCTCATCCTGCAATCCAATTAACGCGGTCATGATCTCGGTATCAGTCGTGGCACCGCGTCCAGTTTTTGCGTTTTCGCCTTCAAGCTTCTGCACCATTTCTGCGAGATCTCCAGTGTTGGTGAGATTGCCGTTGTGGGCTAGCGCCAAAGTGCCGTATTTAGTGGGTCTTAGCGTTGGTTGGGCGTTAACCCAGGTGCTTGATCCAGTGGTGCTGTAACGACAGTGGCCAATTGCTAGATCACCAGTAAGTGAGGCTAAATCGGTTTCAGTAAAGACCTGCGATACCAGACCCATGTCTTTGTAAATCAAAATACGTTCGCCATCAGATGCAGCAATACCTGCAGATTCTTGCCCGCGATGTTGCAGCGCGTAAAGTCCGTAGAAAGTTAACTTGGCGACTTCTTCGCTAGGTGCCCAAACACCAAATACTCCACAAGCATCTTGTGGGGCTTTATCGTCATCTAAAACGTTGTGATTGAGCAAACCATCAGGGCGGCGGGTCATTGCTTCACCTCCAACGGAAGTAGTTCAGTTAAATCTGCGCGAACACCAGATGCGCTAATCAAACCAGCAGACATGGCATCTGCCCAACTGCGCTCACCGCTGGCAAGTGCCAACCAAGTTTCGGCGTTCATCTCGATTACATTTGGTGGCGTACCGCGCGTATGAGTTGGCCCATCTCCGCACTGGACCGCGGCATATGGCGGAATACGGACTTCGATTGCGCGACCCGGTGCACGTTCGGTTAAGAGCGCAAGGCTCTGCTTTACCGCTTCGAGAATTTTAGGATCGCGCATCTTTTATCCAAACAACTTTGGGAAAGTTTCAGTGTGTGCCTTGCGGAGTTCGGTAAGAGAAATCTTTGCGTCATTGATCTCTAACGCATCTCCCCCAGTTGATCCGATCTTGGTAATCGCAATTGAGTGCTTATTGGCTAGCGCAGTTAGTGCAGAAGCTTGGTTTGGATCAACTGCCACAACTACCCGACCTGGAGTCTCGCTAATCAGTGCAACACCGATGTTCTCTAAAGTTACCTTGGCGCCAACGTTATGGCGCAAGATCATTTCAGTAAGCGTTGCAGATAACCCACCTTGGCTTAAGTCGTGTGCGGCGGTAAAAATCTTCTCGGTACGCCCTGCAACCAGCACCTCAATTAAGCGCATTTCACGCTGTAAATCAGCGATTGGCGAAGATCCTCCGCGCTGGCCGTGGATGTAAGCCCATTCGCTGCCAGCGATATCTGCTTTGGTTTCACCAAGTAGATATAGATCAAGCCCTGCTTTATCAAAACTCATCGGCGTGCGGGTGCGCACATCATCGATTACGCCAAGCACGCCAATAACTGGCGTTGGCAAGATCGCAACTGCACCTGTTTGGTTATAGAAGGAAACGTTTCCACCTGTAACAGGTAGTCCCATCTCTAAACATCCATCAGCTAATCCACGAACAGATTCTGCGAATTGCCACATCACACCTGGATCTTCTGGTGAACCGAAGTTAAGGCAGTTGGTAACAGCAAGTGGCTTAGCGCCAGCGGTAGCGATATTGCGCGCAGCTTCGGCAAGTGCCAACTTCGCACCTTCATATGGATTTAGGTAAGACCAGTTTGCGTTGGCATCGGTAGCAACAGCAACGCCAAGATGTGTCTTCTCATCGATACGGACCATTCCGGAATCATCTGGCTGAGATTGAATGGTGTTTCCTTGTACATAGCGATCGTATTGTGATGTAACCCAAGATTTATCTGCCAAGTTTGGCGTTGCTGCTAACTTTAAAACTGCTGCCTTGATTTCATCTGCAGTTTTTGGAAGTGCCACATCAACAATTTCTGCGTTAACGCGATCAATGTAATCAGGCTTGGCAAAGGGGCGGTTATAAACCGGTCCATCGTGAGCCACGGTGCGTGGTGGAACATCAACGATTAAATCTCCATGCCAGGTAATTTCTAGGCGGTCACCATCGGTTACTTCACCGATAACGGTGACTGTGACATCCCACTTCTTGCAGATCTCCAGGAAGCGATTGATGTGCTTTGGTTCAACGATTGCACACATACGTTCTTGCGATTCGGACATCAAGATTTCTTCTGGTGAAAGCGTTGCATCGCGCAACGGAACGCGATCGAGTTCGACCTTCATGCCGCCGCTGCCGCCTGAGGCGAGCTCGCTGGTAGCGCAAGATAAGCCTGCCCCGCCAAGGTCTTGGATACCTACAACCAAATCTTCAGCGAAGATTTCTAGCGAACATTCAATTAAAACTTTTTCTACAAATGGATCGCCAACTTGTACCGCCGGACGCTTTGCAGGACCGGTTGACTCAAAGGTTTCCGATGCGAGAACAGATACACCACCGATTCCGTCGCCGCCAGTCTTGGCGCCATAAAGGACAACTAGATTTCCAGCACCTGCAGCCTTAGCAAGTTTGATGTCGCTATGTTTCATAACGCCGACACAGAGCGCATTAACAAGTGGGTTACCAAGATAAGTCTGATCAAAGACAACTTCGCCACCGATATTTGGCAGACCTAAACAGTTTCCATAACCACCAACGCCTGCGATAACTCCTGGCAGTACGCGACGAGTATCTGGATGATCTGCAGGTCCAAAACGAAGTGGATCCATAACTGCGATTGGGCGCGCACCCATAGTCAAAATATCGCGAACGATTCCACCGACTCCGGTTGCCGCGCCTTGATATGGCTCAATAAAAGAAGGGTGGTTATGTGATTCGATTTTAAAAGTTACGGCATATCCCTGACCGACATCTACAACACCAGCATTTTCGCCAATACCAACGAGCAAAGCATCAGTCTTAACAGCCTTGTCACCAAATTGCTTCAAATGAACTTTCGATGATTTATAAGAACAGTGCTCAGACCACATAACTGAATACATCGCGAGCTCAGAAGATGTTGGACGGCGTCCCAAAATCTCTTTAATACGTGCGTATTCATCGGGCTTTAATCCGAGTTCGGCAAAAGGTTGGGTTGTTTCAGGGTTTGCAGTTGCAATCGCGACGGTATCTAAAGCCATCTACTTCACCATCGCGCTAAGAACAGAGGTAAAGAAGCCAAGGCCATCAGCAGTTGGGCCAGTCAAAGTATCGATCGCGTGTTCTGGGTGTGGCATTAGGCCAACTACGTTGCCGCGCTCATTGGTGATTCCGGCGATTTTATTACGTGAACCATTGGGATTTTCGCCCACATAGCGCGCAATGATTCGGCCTTCACCTTCAAGTTTGGCCAGAGTTGCATCATCACATTGGAATGAGCCTTCACCGTTTTTTAGCGGGATAACAATCTCTTGTCCCACTTGGTAAGAAGATGTCCAAGCAGTGGTGTTACTTGTGATCTCTAACTTCTGATCACGACATAAGAAGTGAAGCTCGTGGTTGCGAGTCAGTGCACCTGGAAGCAAATGCGCTTCGCATAAGACTTGAAAACCATTACAGATTCCAAGTAACGGCATGCCGCCATTAGCTGCATCAATAATTTTTTCCATCACTGGCGCAAAGCGTGAGATCGCTCCACAGCGCAGGTAATCACCATATGAAAAACCACCTGGCAAGATAACGGCGTCTACACCTTTGAGATCAGCATCTCCGTGCCAGAGCGAAACCGCAGTTGTGCCGGCATGAGTTGCCGCGCGCGCAGCATCGCGATCATCTAGCGTGCCCGGAAAAGTTACAACGCCAACTTTCATTTACTTCTCAACTCTTACTGTGAAGGTTTCGATAACTGGATTGGCAAGAAGTGTTTCAGCAGCCTTCTCAACTTCAGCAAGCTGTGCAGGAGTTGGTTCGCCATCTACTTCAATCTCAAAGCGCTTTCCTTGGCGCACGCTCTTGGCAAAGTTAAATCCCAGACGAGGAAGTGCAGCAGATACGGCCACGCCCTGTGGGTCGAGGATCTCTGGCTTAAGCATTACATCAACCACGATCTTTGCCATCTTTATCTCCTTTTTAGAACTTGCTACCGGTAATACGGAAATAGGCTTCTTCATATCGCGCGGCAGTTTTTTCTACGATCTCTGCCGGCAATTCTGGTGGTGGGCTCTTCTTATCCCAGCCGCTTTTGGTAAGGAAATCTCTAACGAATTGTTTATCAAATGATCCCTGTGCGCCACCTGGTTGCCAGGTTGATAACTCCCAGAACCTTGAAGAATCAGGAGTTAGCGCTTCATCTCCAAGGGTTATTACACCCCTAGCATCGCGGCCGAATTCGAATTTGGTATCAGCCAGAATGATGCCGCGGCTGCGCGCAAAGTCGGCCGCTGTTTCATAGAGCGAAAGAGTTAAGTCGCGAAGCGCAGCGGCATCATCTGCACCAACAATCTTCGCCGCT
>JAPLBI010000161.1 GCA_026392815.1 Actinomycetota bacterium | reverse complement strand
GAGCTTGATACCAGCAGCAGCTGCTGCAGCACATGCACCGATTGCTGTTGGCTCGTTGATTGTGTAAACAACGTTGATCTTCTTGTTCTTAGCAAGAAGTTGTTCTAGACCTGTACGGCCGCCTTCTTCGTTAGCGCCTGTTGCTACGTTTCCAACGATCTCGTAGTCGCCGCCTGAGTACTTACCAGTCTTGGCTTCGTCACCCATCTTGTTTGGATCCTTAACATCAATTCCCATACCTGCAAGGAATCCGTTATCGCGCATGTAGTCAACAGACACAATGCGGTCATCGAAGATGTCTAGAAGGGCGATTGTTGCCTTCTTACCCTTGAGCTTTGCTGCAGTCCACTGACCGATTAGAAGACCAGCTTCGCGGTTATCTGTTGCGAAAGTGATATCTACGATGTCAGCAGGATCTGGTGCTGTGTCAAGAGCAATTACGTAAAGGCCAGCTTCGCGTGCCTTTGTGATCGCTGCGTTAACTTCTGTTGATACTGGAACAACCAAAATACCAGCGTGCTTTGCAGAGATTGCGTTTTCAATCGCTGTGATCTGTCCTGCGTAATCTGACTCATCTACACCAGATGTAACAGTTAGTTCTACACCGAGAGCTTCGGCCTTCTCAGTTGCACCCTTGATCATCGCAACGAAGAATGGGTTTGACTGATCTTTTGTAATTAGTGAGACCTTTACAGTGTCTCCGCTTCCGCTGTCGCTATTTGAACATGCAGAAAGCACAAGCATTGACGCTGCGGCTACAGCAACGACTGCTGCAGTGCGGCGTGAGAAAAGCTTTGCCATATGTATTTCCTCCTATAGGTGGGGTCAAGCGATACCGATAGTACATAGCCGCCCACCGCATTAAAAGGGTTTTTGGGCGAAAATTCGATCGTTACCGAACCGTTACGAGCGGCAGAAAAGGGCGTTATAAAGCCGGATTAGCCACGCAGGAGAAGGATCTCAAAGGGGGTGATCGATAGCGGAATATCGCCGAGAAGTGGATTTATCTCAGCATATGACCACCAATCCATGATCTGGCTCGCCTTTTCGCATTCATCGGCGTGCAGGCTTTGAATCGATTTATACCCGGCCAAAACCTTCGGGGTAATTTCAACAACCCATGGTCGCTGTGAAGCCACAACCATCTTTCGCGATTCGCGGTCTTCGAACGCTACCCACGAATTATCTAGCGAAGTTGCGATTGTAATTTCATGTGCGTGATGCGCACCTAGCGCTGACAAGGCATGAAAAGTTGGTGAGAACTTAATTGCAGAACCTTCGTTGTAAATAACACCATGTTCACCGAAGAGTTCGTGCCAAGTTCCTGAATATGCACCGGCGCTCGCAAGTGCAAATACAGAACCTAAAGTCCAAGCAGCAGCTGATAACTCTTTAATCTGTTCCGCCATCCCTGGCTGGGCAAAGTTAATTCGGTTATCCCGCAGGTGTCCGGTCTCGGGATTTCCGCGAGTAGAAAAGGTAATTGGAGAGACCGATACTTGAGGCGCAACAAACTTCTTAGCAAACTCAATCGACTCTTTCTGGGTATAGAGAGTTTTAAAGATAGTTTCTGGATCAGATGAATGAACTGTTGGGACCATTGAATATGAAACCGCGTCACCAAATTCAAACTTCTCGCGATGTAGATCAACTAGGTAAGCATCGCTGCCAGGAATGTAAGAATTTAAAGTTTCATTCTTTGGCATATCAGAGCCTTGAACAATTTGACGACTTTGGCGATGAATCAATAAACGTGAACCTGCCGGAACGCGGGCGCTTAAATGTTCAACTTCTCTAACAAGATCAGCTCCATCATTTGATGAGAGCAGCGCCGCTTCAAGGGCAAGGCCGCTCTTACTTACTGTGGCGATTTTTTGGGCGGTTAGCGACTCTTCATTTACGCGGATGTGGTCGACATCGAGAATAAACAGCGCCTTTTCGAGGTCATCGCTGGGCAGTAAAGGCTCACCATTAAATTGCACTCCAATGCGTGGAAGTGCGGCTATTTCCTTGGCAATTATCTTTGACCCATCAGGGATCGAAGTTGCCGGCGGAGTCACTTCAAATTCGACGCGTTGTTCCCATTTCATACCTTTTTCAATTACAAAAGGACGGGGTTCAGATAAAGATCCGCTATAAATTTTGTAGGTGTTATCGGTCCAGTTGCGTTGATCTTCCGCTTCTAAAACCTTGCCAGTCGATAGGACTTTTAAAGATCTCTTATCCGGGGCAACGAAGTGCATATCGTTGCTGGCTGGGAAGAGCCCTTGCGTTACGCCATCGATAACCCGTTGTGGTGATATCTCTTTAAGCAATGAGTAAGTATCTCCGCTTGCGCTAACTGTTGAACCCATCCAGTCGCCAGTGTGTAGACAGAAACAAACTCCCCAGCGTTGGATTTCAAATTTCCCTAAACCGGTTAGCTGGTAATCAATTGAAATTTTCCCATTAGGTTGCAGAGTTAGAACTGTCTTGCCCTGCATCGATCCTGCAAATAAATCAGTAATTGTTATAAGACAATTTTCTCCTGATATTTCAATAACTTCGCTATGTTCATCTGGATCAAGAGTTGACCAATCCCAAGGACGAATTGCGGTGTAGAGCAGATCAATTAATTGCGCACCTTGATAAGTAACGTTTCTGATAGCGGCGCGTGCGATATCAACTGTAAATCCGGCGTGTTCAACCCGTTGGGTATCCGGCCAGAAATTCTTACTCATCGCGCAGTCATTCCGCCATCGACTGCGTACATTGCACCTGTTGCAAATGAAGATTGATCAGAGACCAACCAATTAACTAGACCAACCAAGTCACTTGGCTTACCCATTCGTCCAAGCGGTGTTCGGCGAATTAGATCAGGGCCTTTCTCTGGGTCATCCCAAATCTTTTGAATTAAAGGGGTCGACATAGTTCCGGGCACAACCACATTGGAGCGAACACCTTGCTCTTTGTAATCAACGGCGATGATGCGTGAAAGCCCCATCATTCCGGCTTTAGATGCGCCATATGCGGTGTAGCCCGCGCCTTCCATCGTCAGACCTGTTGGAGAACCGATCAAAATAACTGAACCTCGGCCAGATTGAATTAACCCTGGCATTGCGTGCTTAACCGATAAAAAAGCGCCAGTCATATTTATATCAACAGTTTTCTGCCAGGTATCTAGAGAAACATCTGCGATCTTGGAATCTGCTCCCACCAATTGCACGCCTGCACAAACAATTAGCGCATCAATTGTTTTGATAGAAGAGAGAGATGCCTTTACAGAATTCTCATCAGTTAAATCAGTCTTATAAAATTTTGCATCTGAAGGGGCCGGGCTTTGCAGATCAAGGTTATGAACGTTTGCGCCAGATTGAATAAGGCCAGTAATTAAAGCTGAACCGATGCCGCCGCTTCCGCCGGTTACGACGACGTTATAGCCCGTTAACTCCATAGTTAAGATCCTATCGATTTCCGTAAATTAGTAACGCTGATCTCTGCCCATTCGTTCTCTAAGGCAACGGTCGCTTCGTAGCTATCTTGGCGTGGAGTCCAAAGTTCGATAACTGCGGTGATCTCGCGTTTGGTTCCACCTACCGCAGTGATGACTTCAGCGACATCTAATCGACCTTCGCCGAGCGCTGTTCCTCGAACAGTAAATCCCATCTGTCCATTGGTGCGAATAATTTCAAAATCTTTCATATGTACATTGATCGCTCTTGGAGCCAGCGCCGGAATCACGGTATTAGGCGCTTCAACTGCGCCAAGTGAGTTAACAGTATCTAGACAAATTCCGACCCAATCAGATCCAACTTGGTCGATGATCTCGTTAAATTCTGCGCAGGTTAAGCGATCGTGATTTTCAATCGCTAGCTTGATATTTGCTTCTTTAAATTTAGCTTCGAAAGGTTTAAGTAGTTGAACTATTTCGGGGATTGCGGGTTCGTGGCCTTTGCTATCAATGACAACTCGCAGAATCGGCGAACCCAGTAACTGTGCGATACGCAGAAAATTCTCAATGTTCTCGCTTTTGATTCCGCGAGTTCCAATTTCTATTGATATCCCATAACTAACTGCTTGCGCCTTTAACTTAAGAAGTTCAGCCTCTGCAAGCCCGCCAATCGGCAAGTTATCGGCGATCTGCAGCACATCTGCTTTTAAATCGTGGGCGCGCTCCAATAGTTCAAAGGCGCTCATCGCAACTGGATGGTCAGGCTCAATCCCGCCGATCGCCCAAGGAAAGGTGAAACTGGAGATACCGAGTTTCATCTACTTACTTATCTCCGCCAGTTATCTGCTTAACGCTAGCGAGAACATTTTCGGGCTTAAAGATGGCATCCCAATCATCGCGAAAGAGCGAACCTTGAGCGTTCTTTAGCGCCATAAGTGCGCCATCAGATAACTTCCAATTTAACTCTTCAAACAACAAGGCGATGCTGATCTGCAAATGTCCCATGCAGAAATCTTTAGCAGCAGCTTCAGGAACGCCAAGATCAATAACCTTTTGCAAACCTTGAGTAATTACTTCGACACAGCCGTTAATTAGAGTTTCGCTAAGTGCAGGCTCAAGAAGTGCCATCTGCTGAACGGTAATACGGTGGCTTGCGCTAATTGGCGCAAACATTTCAGTTGCAATTGTTTCGACAAGATCTGCTTCTTCTTCAGTTCCCCAAGCAATTGCAAACACCAAGGCTTGAGTTGCAAGTCCGCCACCCCAGTAGTCACGACGCGCTGCAGGATCTGTTTCGCCGAGCAAACTGAATACTGGCGGATGCGTTGGATGGCAGACAAAGCAACTGATATCTGCGCGATGCTTAACGCGATCTGCCGCGATTGCTGCTGGGTCCAAGAAGAGAATCTTTGTGCCAGGATCTAACTTTGGAACAACTTCATCAGAAATTTGGCGTACCAGCGCATCGGGAGTTGTAAAGATAACTACATCTGTTCCCTTAAGGGCGTCATCTAATTCCATAACTGTATTTCCGGCTTCGCGGATTCGCGCTTGGCCAGCCTCTGATTTTTCTACGAAGCGAAGCTCGTACTTCTTTGTATCAAGAAGTGGCTGGGTAACACGATTACCCATTTTGCCGCCGGCGCCTAAAATCGTAATGACCGTCATGAAAACTCCTCGTATATTTCTTTGTGTATTTTATTAATTAACTTTTTCAACTCTAGCAGTAGCCATAACCCCTGCGGTAGGCTCTCCAAGTGCCAGATTTAACTAGCGATTTAAGCAATAAATATGTCATTGGCGTTGATTACGGAACGCTTTCTGGACGCGCACTTTTAGTCCGCGTCTCAGATGGCGCCGAAATTGCAACAGCGGTTTATGAGTACCCACACGCTGTAATAGAGGAGAAACTCCCAACATCCGGTGCAAAGTTGCCACCGGATTGGGCGCTACAAGTTCCATCTGATTATGTTGATGTTTTAAAAGTTACCGTTCCTGCAGTCCTTAAGGAATCAGGAATCGATCCTAAATCGGTCATTGGGATAACCACAGATTTCACAGCGTGCACGGTGCTTCCAGTTAAGAGCGATGGAACCCCGCTCTGCGAACTTCCAGAATTTTCTAAGAACCCACATGCCTTCGTTAAATTGTGGAAACACCATTCTGCGCAGCCACATGCCGATCGCATTAATGAACTTGCCCATACGCGTAAAGAACCTTGGATCTCTCGCTACGGCGGAAAGATTTCTTCGGAATGGGAATTTGCCAAAGCGCTACAAGTTTTGGAAGAAGCACCTGAAATTTACCAAGCGATGGATAAATGGGTAGAAGCTGCCGATTGGATTATCTGGCAGCTCTGCGGAAAATACGTTCGCAATATCTGCACCGCTGGATATAAAGGTATTTACCAAGATGGAAAATATCCAACAAAAGAATATCTAGCGGCGCTAAATCCGAAGTTTGAAAACTTTATCGCGGAAAAATTAGAACATGAACTTGGTGCGCTAGGTGCTTGCGCTGGAACCTTAACCGCTGAAGCTTCAAAGTGGACTGGTCTTCCTGAAGGAATTGCAGTTGCTGTTGGAAACGTGGATGCACACGTAACTTCTGCCGCGGCAAACGCCGTTAACCCAGGACAGATGGTTGCGATCATGGGAACTTCAACTTGCCACGTAATGGTCTCTGAAAAATTCGCAGAAGTTCCGGGCATGTGCGGCGTAGTCGATGGTGGAATCATTGATGGCGCACTTGGTTACGAAGCGGGCCAATCAGGTGTGGGAGATATCTTCGGATGGTTTGCTAATAACTATGCACCAGCTGAATACACCGCAGCTGCAGCCGCAAAAGGCGTTGATATACATACCTATCTATCTCAACTAGCTAGCGCGCAACCAGTTGGCGCACACGGGCTAGTTGCCTTGGATTGGCAGAGCGGCAACCGCTCAACCTTGGTTGATCACCAACTATCTGGATTGATTATGGGTTTAACTCTTTCCACCAAGCCAGAAGAGATCTATCGCGCAATCGTTGAATCAACGGCATATGGTGCGCGCAAAATTGTGCAGACTTTCAATGAATCCGGTGTGCCAGTTAAAGAATTTATCGCCGCTGGCGGACTGATAAAGAATACTTTTGTTATGCAGATCTATGCTGATGTTTTAAATATGCCAATAACAATTATTAAATCTGCCCAAGGTCCAGCGCTTGGTTCGGCAATTCACGCAGCTGTTGCCGCGGGCGCATATAAAGATGTACAAAGCGCAGCTGCTGCGATGGGCGGAGTAGCCGATGAGCGTTATCAGCCAAATCCTGCAAACGCCAAGGTCTATAACGATCTTTACAAGCACTACAACGATCTTTATGAAAGCTTCGGCCACAATGGCGCGATGCATTTACTTCGTGCGATCCGAGATCGTGCGCTCACATCTACGGAAGGAAAATGATGAGTTCCGATAAAGATTTGCGCGAGAAGGTCTGCAAATTAAATATTGATCTACAGCGTTATGGTTTAGTTGCCTGGACTGCCGGCAATGTCTCAGAGCGCATGTCAGATGGCAAGCGCTTCATGATTAAACCAAGCGGAGTTAGTTACGAAGATCTGAAACCTTCGCAGATGATTATTTGTGATCTTGATGGAAATGTTCTAGAAGGTGAACTTTCACCATCGAGTGATACCCACACCCATGCTTATATTTATCGTCATATGAAAGATGTGGGCGGAGTTGTGCACACTCACTCAAATTACGCTGCTGCGTGGAGCGCAGTACACAGCGCTGTCCCATGTGCCCTAACTGCAATGGCTGACGAGTTTGGTGGCGAAATCCCTCTCGGTCCATTTGCACTTATCGGCAACGATGCAATTGGTAAAGGCGTTGTTGAAACTCTTACAGGACACCGTTCTTCCGCGGTAATAATGAAGAACCATGGCGTCTTTTCGATTGGCAAAGATGCAACTGCAGCTGTTAAATCTGCAGTGATGTGTGAAGATGTAGCAAAGACAACTTGGATTGCGAAATCACTTGGGACCCTGCAGTTAATTGATCAAGAGAGCGTCGATAAGTTGTTTGACCGCTATCAAAATATCTATGGCCAACGCGGTAAATAAGCCTAGCCAAATAAGAATTTCAGTTGTAGCAAGGGTTGTGGGAGAATTTTCCAATGGCCAACGATGAGCGCTTAACGCTATCCGTCGACTGCGGTGGACTCTTTCTAAAGAGTTGCGTACTCGATGAGTCAGGCACAATGCACTCAAAGCCAAGTCGAATTGAAACTCCTTACCCTCTTTCACCTGAAAGATTTATTGAAACCATTAAAGGCATTTCCGATTCACTTCCTTCGGCCTATCGCGCAACAGTTGGTATGCCCGGCATGATCCGCCACGGTGTTGTTATCTCAACTCCGCATTACATGACTAAATCTGGTCCACGCACAAAGATCGATCCAGAACTCCAAGAACAGTGGAGCGGATTTGATATGCAGAACGCGCTAAGCAAAAAGTTAGAGATGCCAACTCGCGTTTTAAATGATGCTGAAGTACATGGCGCCGGAATTATCTCCGGCTCTGGGTATGAAGTTGTGATCACGCTCGGAACTGGACTTGGCTTTGCAATCTTCTACGGTGGATCACTATCACCACACATTGAGTTTTCACATGCGCCAGTACGTCGCGCAACGACTTATGACACATGGATCGGCGAACACGAGCGTCGTCGTCTCGGAAATGCTTTCTGGTCACGTCGCATTCGCGCCATGGTCGATGAACTTCGCCCAGTATTTATGTGGGATCGTCTTTATATCGGCGGTGGAAATGCGCGTTGTATTCGCCAAGCCGATCTAGATCGCATGGGCGATGAAGTTGTTATCGTTCCAAATGCAGCAGGAGTAGCCGGCGGTGTTCGCGCCTGGACTCTTGAACAATATAAGTAGCTAACTTCTTAACTTAAGGATTCCTGCAGCGATGCCTGCAAACTCCGCGGCACCTGTCGCACCAGCCTCGGTGGCATCAGAGACTTTATAACTTCCAAATTGTTTCTTCTTAGCGCTGGCGATCATTGGGTTTTTAACCCAACCACCGGCGATAACTACCTCTGTGGCAGGTCCGGTGAACTTCTCAATCAGCGAGACCATCTTCACTGACTCATCAACGAGATGTTCAGCAGTTGCTCGAAAGAGGGCGGCAGGTGAGACGGCATCATCGAGATTGGTGACAGAGAGGCCGTGATAATCATTGTTAACACGCAGCGCACTAGCTTTTGGATCTATCTTTAACGCTGCTTCACCAAGAGCGATCTTCTCATCACGCGTTGAAACACCAACGAGCGAGCAAACTCTTTCAAGTGTTAGGCCAGTTGGTAGCGCGCCTAGCAAGGTGTAGTGATCTGCAATTACCGAAGCGCTCAAGCCCACATTAGCTGCTGCTAATTCAGCGATGGCATCTCGGGATAGCGGCTTCTTAAATGTTCTAAGCAACGCTTCAGCGGTTCCCATCGAATCAAAGAGCGAACCTTCATTTATCGCACCGCAGTAATAAGCGGCAGTGAAATGATCATGTCCGGCAATAGTAATGACTGCACCACGCAAAACTTCTGGGGCATCGTTGTTAACAATTCCAATTGGTTCGCCTGCCACAACTAAACGAGCTAAGAAATCTTCTCCGCCGCCAACTAACGCCATTGCTTCACGCCAAGGCGCACGCGCTTCGACATCGTAGAAACCAGTTCTGCTTACTAGTGAAAGTTCATTTACCAAATCTGCGCCAAGGCAGTAAGCAACCCATTCTGGCGCTGAGAGAAAATGTTTGGCTTTGCGAGTTTCGGGGTATTCCTGATTTAACCAGAGCGTTTTTGAAATCGATGCAATTTCATTTAACAGCGCACCAGCGCGCGCTCTAAATTCGTAATCGCCAAGTTCTTTAATGATTAGTTCGGTTAAGCCGCGCGGATCGTGCCACGCTAAACCAGGTGCAAGTGGCTTACCTGCGCCATCAATTAAAACTCCGGTTTCGCTAAAACCGGTAAAGCCAATAGCGGCGACTTTGCCACCAGCAATCTCTGCAGCCTTCGCAGCAACTGCGGTGACCGTTTTCGCTAAGAGCAACATATCTATATCGCTAGTGTTTTTCTCATGGCGCCAAGGAGTTGGCTCGGCATACTCAGCGACTACCTTTAAATCAATATCTGTTGCAACTGCCTTAATTCGAGAGGTGCCGATATCGACACCGATCAAAATTTGTTGAGACATTTTTAATCGTGACGCTTACGGCGCTACTCGCGCCAGTTCTGCAAGTGGTGGGCGACAGACAATTGCATTTGCGCCGCTAAATGTGAAAGCGCCAGCGCTATGTGGAATGACCACAGCATCGCCTTTAGTGATCGCCATTTCTGGTGCGTTAGCGAAGGAAATTGATCCTGATCCATCTAGAACAAGTGCGACGGCAAAGCCAGCAGGGAAATCGCCAGAACCAGGCGCTAAATGCGCGCGGAAGTAGCCATCTGATTTCAGAGGAAGAACCGAACGAAGCGCTCCACCAGAAAAGACGTTATGAGTAATTAGTGAATCAAATTCAGAGTCAGATAGCGGATCAAGCATCAGCGCATCGGTGACAGTTTCAAAACCTAAACCGAGATGGCCATCTTTGATTCCATCTACTGCAAAGCCCTCCCATTCAAGGAGCGCTGATAAATCAGTTGGCTCTTGTAGTTCCAAAACAAATATTCCGGCATCAATTGCATGCGCTACACCTGCAGGAACTAATACAGCATCTCCAACTTGAACTTCGGTGCGGCGAAGTGATGCAAGAAGAGCCGCAGAATCTTGCGCGCGAACCAATTTAAGTAGATCTTCTTTATTCTGTTTCTGTGCGAATCCGAGTCCAACTCCAGAACCGGCGGGCGCTTCCAAGATAATCCACGCTTCAGTTTTTCCATGATCTAAACCGAGATGAGTTTTCGCAAAGGCTTTATTTGGATGGTAATGAACGGGAAGGCGCTGATCTGGATCTAGCAACTTGATTAAAATTTCTGTACTTAAGCCAAAGTTCTTTACGTGATCTGCGCCCAACCAACCATCAGAATCGTTCTTGATTGCATCACGAAGCAAAGTGCCATCACTTAAACGTGAAAGCCCTTGCTCTGCTTCACCAAAACGAGTTGTGATCGAACCGATCCACTCTTCCGGGCGCATTGGTCCGCCAGGGCCATGACGTAAGGCGCCGATTCGATTGCCACCGCGATAAAAGTGATCAAATTGATTAGAAGGTAGCTTGGAAGGGGTGGTTGAACTCTGTGACATGGTTCTAGACTACTTGCAGAGTTAATGAAATTACCAGCGAAAATGGAGCCACTTAATGTCTGATGTATCAATTCGCCTAAAGCGCTTATTTAACAATGGCCGCTGCTTCGATATCGCAGTAGACCATGGCTTCTTTGGTGAAGGAACATTCCTTGCAGGCATTGAAGATATGGGCGCTGCAGTAAATACCTTGATCGATGCCGCACCTGATGCAATTCAATTGACCCTAGGGCAAGCCAAGCACCTACAGAACAATCCGAAGCCAAATAAACCGGCGCTGGTGTTGCGCACAGATGTCGCAAACGTTTACGGCAAGGTAATTCCTGATCATCTATTTAGTATTTTGCTGGAGGATGCGGTTCTGCAGGCAGTTCGCCTTGATGCCGCGATCGTGGTTGTGAACTTACTTGATCTTCCTGGCCGCCCCGAACTTCGCGATTCATGTATTCGCAACATCATGACTCTAAAGGCGCAGTGCGAACATTACGGAATGCCGCTAATGGTTGAGCCACTAGTTATGAAAGATGCAACAACTGGCGGATACACATCAGATGGTGAACTTGAAAAAGTTGTACCACTAGTGCGCCAAGCAATTGAATTAGGTGCAGATGTAATTAAGGCAGATCCAACTGATATTGCAGCTGATTACCACCACGTCATTCAAACCGCTGGTTCAGTACCGGTTCTAGTTCGCGGTGGTGGACGTGTCTCTGATGAGGAACTTCTAAATCGCACCGCCGAAGTTCTAAAGCAGGGTGCTGCCGGAATTGTTTACGGTCGAAATATCATCGCCCATCCAAAACCAGCGAAGATGACCCAAGCGTTGATGGCGATGTTGCATAAAGGCACTTCAGCACAAGATGCGCTAAAGATTGTCTCTGCTTGATATGTCTGCACCCAATATTTTTAAACAAAAGACGGTAAAAGTCGGAATTATCGGCGGCGGCTTAATGGGCCGTGAATTACTTGCTCTAGTTGGACGCTGGGATGCGCTCTTAGATCATCCAGTGCGCCCCGTGATTACCGCAATCGCAGATACATCTGATGCAGTGCGCGAATTCTTTACCAACGCCGGAGTTTCTGAGTCGTACAGTGATTACAAAGAGTTATTGGCTAGCCCCAACGTAGATGTGGTTTACATAGCCGTTCCGCATAACCTGCATGAAGAAATTTACATCGCTGCCATAAACGCCGGTAAAGATTTTCTAGGTGAAAAGCCCTTCGGGATTGATCTAGCCGCGGCTGAGAAAATTGAAGCGGCGCTAGTTGGTAAGAAGAACTTCGTACGCGTTTCCAGCGAACTGCCATTCTTTCCGGGCGCACAGGCTGCTATTCGCGAAGCGCGCAGTGGCAACCTAGGAGAGATCGTAGAAGTTCGTTCTGGGTTACTTCACTCATCAGATATCGATCGCAAGAAGAAAATTAACTGGAAACGCCAACGTAAATTCTGCGGAGATATCGGCGTACTTGGCGATCTTGGAATGCATGCCGCGCATATTCCACTTCGCTTGGGATATAAACCAACTAAGGTTTTTGCAATTCTCGATGACATCGTTACGCATCGCGAAAGCGCTGCAGGCGAGCAAGTGCCTTGCGATACTTTCGATAACGCGGTCCTTGCGATGCGCGCTGCCAACCCCGGCAACGATCGCGAATTTCCGATGTTCTGGGAGATGAAACGAATCGCTCCAGGTGAAAGCAACACCTTCTTCTTTAGCGCAATTGGAATGACCGGGGGAGTTCGCTTTAGCACAAAGAACCCTGCGGTTTATCACACCTTCGCGCTGCGCAACGGAGAACAAGTCTGGTCTGAGATCCAACCAGGTCACGTTTCAAATTGGCCAGTGATCACCGGACATATCTTTGAATTCGGCTTTCCCGATGCGCTCTTGCAGATGTGGGCTGCCTACTTTGCAGAACGTGAAGGAAAACTTGGTGACAAATTTGCTTGCGCCTCTGTTTCTGAAGTTGTTGATTCGCATCGCACATTTGCAGCAGCGATGAAATCACACGAAACTCGTACGGAAGTTGCGTTGTAAAGATGCAAGACTTTTCCAAAACCAAGATCGCAGTAATCGGCAGCACCATGATGGATTTAACTGTCTATGCAGACATTCTTCCTGCAGCCGGAGAAACCCGCTTTGGTGAAAGTTTTACAACTGGATTCGGTGGAAAAGGCGCAAACCAAGCAGTAATGGCTGCCCGTACTGGCGCTAAAGTCACAATGATTACCGGCATCGGAAACGATGGATTTGGTAGCGAAAGCTTGGCTAACTTTAAGAACTGTGGAATGGATACAACCTCAGTTCTGCAATTGCCAACACACACCGGCGTGGCACATATCTGGGTAGATGGCCAAGGACAGAATCGAATTTCAATTGTTCCAGGTGCAAATTTTGCTTTGACGCCACAGAACGCAATTGATGAAGTTTCAAAGTTAAAGGAAGTAAGCGTATTAATTGCGCAATGTGAAATTCCACAAGAGGTAACACTGGCTGCTTTTCGTACCGCTCAAGAACTTGGAATTACTACGATCCTCAATCCTGCGCCTTACCAACCACTTACAGATGACCTGCTCGAGTTAACAGATTGGTTAATACCTAACGAGATTGAATTCGCAGAACTTGATAAGACACATCGCGCACCAGATTCAGATGCAGTTATCGCATCGCTTCGTAAAACTGGTCGCACGATTGTTACCTTGGGAAGCGATGGAGCAGCGCTGGTAACTGCCGAGGGAACCGTTAAAAGGTTTGCAGCTAAGAAAGTAACAGCGACAGATACAACAGGCGCTGGAGATTGCTTTATTGGCGCGTTTGCTGCGGCGTTAGCATCGGGTGCAAGCGAAGAATCAGCAGTTCAATTTGGAATCGATTGTGCAACCAAGAGCGTTACCCGAAAGGGAGCGCAATCTTCTTATCCAAAAATTGAAGAGATAGATTTCAGCCTGATCGCAAAATAACGCTGCTGTACGGAACAGCATCGCCGGTATGAATAATTCCTAGCGCCTGGCCAACTTTAACTTTAAATTCTTCATGAGGAATTACCGTAGTTGCTAATCCGCGATGATGAGTTTTGTATTCAGCAACTTTCGCTGCATCTACCTTCGCCTCAAACTCTGCAGCTAAGTACATTCCAGTTAAATCCAAGTGCGGCAAAATCGCGTCGAGTACCTGTGAAACCGTTGGAGTTCCCATGACTAGAGCGAGGTCGATGGTTTCAATGTTCGGATAAGTCGGAAATGGGCCATCAACAATCGCAATCGTGTTTACATGGCGAAATCTGGCTAGAAGTGAGGCGAGATCTCCGTTGATGATTCCGTTTTTTATCATGAAATTATGATTCCCTAGTATTGCGTTAACTTCAAGCGCTAAACTTGAAAAGTGCCCGAACAATTAGCAAACCAACAGGCAGCTTTAGCAAGGATTCAGGGCTTTCTCTCTGACTCCACTGAGCGCGTACTCATTGGAATAATCGGTAAACCCGGTGCTGGAAAGTCGACGCTCTCAAAGTTCTTAATGAGCAAACTTCCCAAAGAGTTTGTAACTGTGGTGCCGATGGATGGCTATCACCTAAGTAATAAGGTTTTAAAGGAGCTAAAGCGCGCTGATCGAAAAGGCGCTCCAGATACCTTTGATGTTGCAGGTTTTGCATCCCTTGTAAAGCGAATCAGATCTGAGCAAACTCAAAACATCTATTATCCAATATTTGATCGCTCTATCGAAGAATCAATCGCTGCTCAGGGCGTAGTTACATCAGATACCAAGGTCGTAATTATTGAAGGCAATTACTTATTGCACGATGCTGGCGGATGGGAAGCGGTAAAAGATTTATTGGATGAGAGCTGGATGGTTGATGTAGATGACGATAAGAGAATTGCTCGCCTAATCTCGCGCCATATCGCTTACGGAAAAGAACCAGAAGCTGCTAAAGCGTGGGCAAAGGGAACTGATGAAGCAAATGCCCAATTAATCGAACGCGGACGTGCGCGAGCAGATTTCGTAGTTCGGATCGATTAGCTAAAAAGTAATTAGCTACGAAGCGCTGCGGCAAGTGAACGGAAATCTTCGACCAAGATGTCGATCTCTTTCTGTCCGTGAGCCAAACTGATCAACCATTGCTCATCAAGTCCCGGAGGCGTGATGATTCCGCGATTAAGTGACCAGAGCCAAGAGAGTTCGGCTACGCCAAAGTCGGTTGCTTTGTAATCGCGGTAGTTGCGCACAGGAGTCGTCGACCAAGTAATACAGCCCTTAACACCGAATCCAACGGTGTGTGCAGGTAGTTGATACTCGTCGATAATCTCTGAGATGCGCTCAAGTGCTTGTTGATTAAGCGTTTCAGCAGCAGCCAAAGTTTCGGCGGTGCAAATTTTATCGACAGCGCGAATTCCGGCCATGGCAAGTGGGTTGCCGTTAAATGTTCCGAAGTGAGCCATTTTTCCATTTACAACAAAGTCCATATATTTCTGCTTGCCACCAAATGCAGCGAGAGTTAAACCGCCACCAATTGATTTTGCAAGAGTAATCAAATCTGGCTTAACGCCAAGACGTTGCGCTGCACCTTGATGGCCAGCAGTTAATCCAGTTTTGACCTCATCAAAGATCAGAATAATTCCATATTGATCACAGAGTTCGCGAACACGTTCTAGGTAACCAGCATCTGGGAGAACAATTCCGATATTTTCGAGAACTGGTTCAACGATAAAGCAAGCGATAGTAGATGCGTGCTTAGCGAAAATCTGTTCTAGCGATTCAGGATTGTTATAAGGAACAACGTGAACGTTACCGGCAACTAAGTTCTCATCCACAACAGCGGTTGGGAATTCAGCATCACCAGCAGCATCAAGTTTTGGTTTTGCTGAAACAACAAATGGGTCGTAACTTCCGTGATATCCGCCTTCAACTTTTACGATATCGCGCTTACCTGTTGCAGACCGTGCCACGCGAACGGCATACATAGTTGATTCGGTGCCAGAGTTAGTAAAGCGAACCTGATCAATACCGAAGCGACGGCAGATACGTTCAGCAGCATCGGTTGAGATAGGTGAAGGGGTGACAAAGAGCATCCCAGTATCGAGTGATGCCTTAACTTCTTCAACGACGACTGGGTTTAAGTGGCCAGCGAGCATTGCTCCGAAGCCCATTGAAAGATCGAGCAGCTGACGACCATCGACATCGGTCATCCATGCGCCTTGCGCAGAGACAATTGAAATTGGATAAGGATCCCAGTGTTGGAAACTTGAGGTAACGCCCAAAGGAAGGGATTTCATGGAGCGTGCGCTCTCAGCGAGCGATCCCTTAGTGTTCTTAGTAAATAACTCCCACTCTGAGGCCAGTAAAGAGGCTACTTTTTCAGGCGAGACAGGCGTTGATGTTGCTGGTACTAATCTAAAACTTTCCGCATGATGCGATTGTGTAATCATTTTAAAGCTGTACGGCAAAGGTTTCTGATTTAGAAACTCGTTTGAGAAGTACTCTCCCGATCCTTTCATTCTTTCGAATGTGGGTTAAGTATCTCCGAAGTTAAAAAAAGTTGCAACCCCTAGGCCGTTTTATGCGAGAAGTTCGGGCGTTTCTCATAAACTTTAGGGCGTTATGGAAAAACCAACAATAATTCTTGCAACAAGCAATGGCGTAGGAATGGGCCATTTAGCTCGTGCATCTGCAATTGCATACTCTTTAAAAGAGATTGCAAATCCAATTATTGTTTCTATGGCCGGTGGAATCGCAGAAGTTCCAGACTTTATGGGAATACGTTGCGAATACATTCCGGGTAAAGATCGAATGTGGATGACGCGCGATAACTGGGATATTTATTTGCGCGATCGTTTATTAGCGTTAGTTGATGAAACTGGTGCACGAGTTCTATCTTTTGATGGAGTTGTTCCGTACCCAGGTGTTATTGCTGCAAAATTTAGCCATCCAAAACTTTCCTTAGTTTGGGTACGTCGCGGACTCTGGCAGAAGAAACCACAGAGATTTGTATTAGGTTTGCAATCAAAGATGATGGATCACATCGTTGAACCAGGAGATATTGCGCGCGCATATGATTTTGGGCCAACTGCAACTCGCAAAGATGCAACGCTAACTTCGCCGGTTTCACTCTTTGATAAGAGCACCGCATTTAGCCGCGATGAGGCCCGCCAGATTCTGGGGTTAGATTTAAACCGCCCTGCTGTATTGGTTCAGCTCGGAACTGGCGATAGCGATGTCAACGAGAAGATGACCGCAGCGCTTTCAGGGCTCTTAGGTTGGAAAGATCTGCAAGTAATCCTTACCAAGCAACCCCTAGACAAAGATGGAAAATCTCTGGCTCCAGAAGGGCTAGATATCCGGGTGGTTCGCTACTTCCCGCTAGCCAAAGTTCTTCACGCATTTGATGCCAGCGTTTGCGCGACTGGTTACAACGGTGTCCATGAACTCTTGCCGGCTTTGGTGCCAACAGTCTTTGTCTCAAATATTCGCGGGACCGATGATCAAGATGCCCGCGCCAAGTGGTGCCATGACTTTGGCTTTGCACTCCGTGCCGATCAAGCAGATTTAACGGATATTTCTACAAAGGTGCGCCAACTTCAGAACCCACAAGTCAGGGCTGCGTTAAGCGCTAAATGTGCAGAACTTCCTGAAACAACTGGGGGCGCAGAGATTGCAAGGATTCTCTACAAGTTAGCAACTGCGAAAGAACCGGCACGTCCATCTCGAGCCACCTTTATCCGTTTAAATATTCAAGAACACCTAAACCGTGGCTTGCGCCATGTTGCATATCTTGGTTTGCGCAGACTCGCACTTGTTTATCGCAAACTGCGCCCACATGCTAATGTTGAAACAACACGCGAAGAAGCTCCAATTTGGGGAGAAGAGAACACTGCAAAAAGCCTTCACCCGCTAATTAAAGGCAATAGACGTTTTGAACATTTAATAACTGGTGCATCTGAAAGTTATAAAATGCGACGTAGAGAAATTGCAGATGCCGCTTACGGAGAACTAACTGAAGGAATAAGAGAAAAATGAGAATCAGAACTTGGTTTAAGAAAACAGTAATCGGTCGCTTAGTTTGGCGAATAATTATTGGTGTGATTGGTGGCGCTATAACTGTTGCTGGCGCAATTGCTCTAGTTGGTCCAGGACCTGGAATTCTGATTGTTTTAGCCGGCCTTGGAATTTTGGCGACAGAATTTGCATGGGCGGCGCGAGTAATGGTTCACACAAGAACTTACGCCCAGAAAGCTGCGGATAAAGCTGGAATACCAAAGTGGGCTCAATTAGCGCTGATCGCCGTAGGTGCTGTTCTTTCTATAATTGTGATTATCTTCCTTGTCTCAACGGGAAGAATTTAACTACTTATTAAAATTGAGATCGGATTTCCCAGAGATCTTTAAAGACCGGATTAAATAAAGTACTTGCTAAGTATTTAACGCCATCTGAACCACCCGTGCCCACTTTGTGGCCATTAGTTCGCTCCACCATTTTCACGTGGCGATAGCGCCATTCTTGCAAGCCCTCATCGATATCAAGTAAACGTTCGCAGACCATCGCAGACTCTGGATCGTTGCGATGGACCTCAAGGAGAGTTTCAAGCACGCGCGGATCGGATTGGTAGTGAGTGCTTTTATCACGCTCCAATACATCGCCAGGAATCTTATGTCCGCGCTTTGCAAGGTAGGCGAGAGTTGAATCCCAGATCGAATTTCGTGAAGTGATTTCACGGATTTCTTCCTGAACATCTATAGGAAGGTGCGAAGCCATCTTAGAATCTCTGCGACCTAAGAGCGCTTCAACTTTTCTAAATTGTGCAGATTGAAAACCACTTGATGATGAAAGATAACCGCGGAATGCGTTGAACTGTAGGGGAGTCATAGTTTCTAAAATATCTACCTGTGTTACGCAGACTTTTAAGATCGTGCGAATACGCCCCAGAATTGCGAGTGAGCGGTGGGTATCTCCGGCTTCAAGAGATTTTGCAGCCGCCTCAAATTCATGAATTAACTGCTTAAACCAGAGTTCGTAACTTTGATGGATGATGATGAAGAGCATCTCATCGTGCTCTGGACCTTCCGAATCTGTACTTTTAGATAGGGGCTTTTGCAGCTTTAAGAGTTGATCAATTGCAAGATAAGATGTGTAGGTAAGTGCGGAATCGAACTCTTGATCGCTCATGTCACACGCGAATCAGTTTTTTCAATCTTTTCGTATTGTCGTGATGCCACAAGATCTCTAATGCGCGCAAAACCATCCCAAACTTCAAGATAAGAAGTTGGCAGCGGCGCTATCGCCAGGCGGATTGAATCTGGAGTTCGGTAGTCAGGGATTACATCTGCGAACTCACGTAGCGCAACACAAATACGTGCAGCATCTGGATGGCCAAGTGAAATGTGCCCACCACGTTCTTGGGGATTTCGTGAAGTAAGTAAGGTGAATCCAAGTTCTGCCAGCCACGCATCGTAAAGCTGAATCATCATCTCGGTTCCGATCGCTGCTTTTTCAGAGATAGCGCTGATACCTGCTTCTTCGATCATCGTAAACGCGCTCTTTATACAGCGAAGCCCAATCAGCGAAGGGCTAGCGATTTGGAAACCGCGAATGCCTTCCGCCTTTTCAAATACTGGACCCATTGCAAATTGATCACCTTGAGAGAACCAACCTTGGATTGGAACCTGAAGTTCGGCCTGCACCTTCTTATTTACATATAACCAAGCAGGAGAACCAGGACCTGAGTTTCCGTACTTATATGTACAACCAACTGCTATATCTACGCCGTTCTTATCGAAATCCATTTCGATCGCACCAACTGCATGGCTGGCATCCCAGAGCATCAACGCACCGTGTTTGCGTACTAGGTCAGTTAAGGACTTGATGTCATTACGCGCACCTGAGCGATACTGAATAACTTCGAGGGTAACTAGCGCTACATCATCGCTTAAGTAGGGCTCCAAGATTTCCGGAGTTATTCGCTCGTTCTCAGATTTACCTGAAGTCTCATTATCAATGATTATTAAATTAAGACCTAACTGCTTTGCAATTCCTTCAAGTATGTAGCGATCTGTCGGAAAATTTGCGGCATCAGTAATTATCGTTTTGCGTCCTGGGCGGGCGTTAATTGCAGCCAACGCTAACTGGTAGAAATTTACGGATGTTGTATCGCAGGCCAATACTTGTCCCGCCGCAGCTCCCAGAGTTGCACGGCCAATTAGATCCCCAGTTGGTTGCGCCTCATCAACCCAGTGGCCCCAACCGGTAACTACTTCGGGACCCCATTCATCGCGCATAAAGGAGTTGACTGCCTCGATCGTTGCGAGAGGCAGGCGACCTAACGAATTGCCATCTAAATAACAGATATTCGGATCACTAATCACAAATTGCGAACGGAAGCGCGCTAATGGATCGCGTTCATCAAGATCAATAGCAAATTGGCGGTCAGTGGCTTTCATAGTTGAAAGGTACGCTCTCCCATCGTGGCGCGCAATCTTGTCAATATCGAAGAGGTCTCAAAGGCCTTTGATATTAGAGCGCTGCTTGAAAGAGTTTCGCTCGGTGTTTCTGAAGGCGATCGCATTGGAATCGTTGGCCGAAATGGTTCTGGCAAAAGCACGTTAATGAAAATTATTGCTGCTGTTGAACAACCAGATCAAGGCCGCGTAACAAAAGCTAATAGCGTGAAGATTGGGTTGCTTTCCCAAGTTGATAAAGCAGATCCCAATTCAACAGTTGGCGATGTGGTAATCGGCGATAGAGCAAAACATGAATGGGCAAGTGATTCTGGAATCCGCGAGGTATTTACGGGGCTATTCGGCGGCTTTGATGATCACTTGTTTGAAAGAAAATTTTCCACACTCTCTGGCGGTGAAAAACGTAGAGTTGGGCTAGCTAAGCTTTTAATTGATGACCTTGATCTAATTCTGTTGGACGAACCAACAAACCATTTAGATGTGGAAGGCGTTGCTTGGTTGGCAGAGCATTTAAACCAACGAAAGAATTTAGCGGTCTTAGTTATTACTCACGATCGTTGGTTTCTCGATGCGGTCACTGATAGGACGTGGGAAGTTGTTGGTGGCAAAGTAGAAGAGTATGACGGTGGTTATTCTGCATTCGTCTTGGCTAAGGCTGAGCGTTCACGACAAGCAAGTGCAATGGATGCGCGTCGCAACAACTTAATCCGTAAAGAATTGGCGTGGCTGCGCCGCGGTGCTCCTGCGCGCACAACAAAACCAAAATTTAGAGTG